>JALOLF010000021.1 GCA_025456085.1 Acidimicrobiales bacterium | reverse complement strand
AGCGTGCGCCTCATGATCGAGGCGTACCGCATGCTCGCCGAGGACCCCTTCTTCGTCGACGACGAGGGTCGCTCCGTCCCCCTGCACCTGGGTGTGACCGAGGCCGGACCGCCGCCGGCCGGCCTCGTGAAGGCCACGGCCGGCATCGCCACCCTGCTGGCCGAGGGCATCGGCGACACCATCCGCTACTCGCTCACCGCCGACCCCGTCGAGGAGGCCCGAGCCGGCCGTCAACTCCTCGAGGCCCTCGGCCTGCGGGAGCGCAAGGGTCTCGACCTCATCGCCTGCCCGTCGTGCGGTCGGGCGGAGGTGGACGTCATCGAGGTGTCGCGCCGGGCCCAGGAGGCCCTGGAGTCGCTGCAGATCCCCATCCAGGTGGCGGTCATGGGTTGCGTGGTGAACGGCCCGGGCGAGGCGCGGGAGGCCGACCTGGGCATCGCCGCCGGTCGCCGACGGGGTCACCTGTTCGTGAAGGGCAAGGTGGTGAAGGTCGTCCCCGAGCACCAGATGGTGGGTGCGCTCGTGGAGTGGGCGAAGCTCATCGCCGCCGACGGCGTGGAGGCGGCGCTCGAGCACGCCGATGCCGACGCCGCGGCGGCGGCCGAGGCCGACCGGGCTGCGTTGCTCGACGCCAAGGGCGCGGACGTGAACCACAGCGAGGAGCGCATCGAGCACATCCGGGGGCTGCGGGGCGGCGACGGGCCCGAACCCGGCACCGCCGACGCCGCCGGAGCGGATCGCGGTACTGCGTCGGGTGACTCGGGAGCGGCCGTCTAGCATCGCCGGCCATGGCCAAGGCTCCCGTGCTCACCCCCCGGGCGGAGGACTTCCCCCGCTGGTACCAGGACGTGCTCAACAAGGCGGAGCTGGCCGACAACGGCCCGGTCCGGGGCACGATGGTGATCCGCCCCTACGGCTATGCCATCTGGGAGCGCATGCAGGCCGAGGTCGACGCCCGCATCAAGACCGCTGGCGCCCAGAACGCCTACTTCCCGCTGTTCATCCCCGAGAGCTACCTGCAGCGGGAGGCCGAGCACGTGGAGGGCTTCAGCCCCGAGCTGGCCGTGGTCACCCATGCCGGCGGCAAGGATCTCGAGGAGCCGGTGGTGGTGCGCCCCACCAGCGAGACGGTCATCGGCGAGTTCATGGCCAAGTGGACCCAGAGCTACCGGGACCTGCCCCTGCTGTTGAACCAGTGGGCCAACGTCGTGCGCTGGGAGCTGCGGCCCCGCGTGTTCCTGCGCACCAGCGAGTTCCTGTGGCAGGAGGGGCACACGGCCCATGCGTCCGAGCAGGACGCCCGCGCCTACGCCGTGCGCATCCTGCACGAGGTCTACGAGGACTTCATGCGCAACGTGCTGGCCATCCCCGTCGTCGTGGGACGCAAGACGGCACGGGAGCGCTTCGCGGGGGCCACCAACACCATGACCTGCGAGGCCATGACCGGCGACGGCAAGGCGCTGCAGATGGGCACCAGCCACGAACTGGGGCAGAACTTCGCCCGCGCCTTCGGCATCGAGTTCCTCGACGAGTCCGGGGTACGGCAGCTGGCGTGGACGACGTCGTGGGGGGTCTCGACGCGCATGGTCGGCGGCCTCATCATGTGCCACGGCGACGACGCCGGGCTGCAGGTCCCCCCGATGCTGGCCCCGGTGCAGGTCGTGGTGCTGGCGGTGCGTGACGAGGGCGGTGTGGTCGAGCGCTGTCGCAGGCTGGCCGAGGACCTGCGTGCCGCCGGGGTGCGCGTCGAGCTGGACGCGCGCACCGACACCTCGCTCGGTCGGCGGGCCACCGACTGGGAGCTGAAGGGTGTGCCCGTTCGATTGGAGCTGGGTCCTCGCGATCTGGCCGACGACGCCGTGACCCTCGTGCGGCGCATCTCGGGTACCAAGGAGTCCACGCCGCTGGGGGCCGTGGTGGAGGCGGTGCAGATGGCGCTGGTCGGCCAGCAGGGCGAGCTGCTCGACCGGGCGCTGCGCCGGCGTGAGGACGCGACCGCGCAGGTCGCCACCGTCGAGGAGGTGGTGGAGGCGGCGCGCTCGGGCTGGGCGGCGCTGCCGTGGTCGGTGCTCGGCCCGGAGGGTGAGGCGGCCCTCGCCCAGCAGGGCATCTCGGTGCGCTGCCTGGTGGGACCCGACGGCGGTGTGCCGGTCACCGACGACGCCGCCGACCTGGTCGCCGTCGTGGCCCGCGCCTACTGAGCGGGCGGCCCCGGCCGCCCTCGCCCGCCCCGCGGCGCTCGCCGGCCGACGGCCGACGGGCTGTTCCGGGGCCGTCCCGCTATACTCCGCGCAACTCGTTCTTCGTTTGCGGAGGCGTGCGCTCGGCGCACGCCTTCTGTTTCGTCGGGCGCCCCACGGGGCCGTTCCAGAGAGGAGGTGCAGCATGCCGGACGTCACGTCCACCGTCCGCGCGGTGGTCGAGCCGATCCTGGACGGCCTCGGCCTGGAGCTGTTCGACCTCGAGCTCCGGGGCGGCACCCTGCGCCTCACGGTCGAGAAGCCCGGCGGTGTGGACCTCGACGACCTCTCGATCGCCACCCGGTCGGTCTCCCGGGCGCTCGACGCGGCCGACCCCATCCCCGGTCGCTACACGCTCGAGGTCTCGAGCCCCGGTCTCGAACGTCCCCTGCGGACCCCGGCCCACTTCGCCTGGGCGCGGGGCCGTGACGTGGTGGTCAAGACCACGCCGGGTGAGGACGGCGTCCGTCGCATCGCGGGGGTGGTCCTCGACGTCGACGACGACGGCGTCCGCATCGCCCCGAACGACGGCGGCTCCGAGGTCGCACTGCGTTACGACGAGATCCAACGGGCCCGCACCGTGTTCGCGTGGGGCCCCGCACCAAAGCCAGGCGCCAAGGAGGCACGATGAGCAATCCCGAGCTGATGGACGCGCTGGCGGCACTCGCCGCTGACAAGGGCGTATCGGTGGACACGCTCTTCCAGGCCCTCGCCGATGCCCTCGACTCCGCGTACAAGCGCATGCCCGGCGCCAAGGACTTCGCGTGGGTCACGATCGACCCCGACACGGGCGAGATCCGGGTCATGGCCCAGGAGCTCGACGACGAGGGCGAGCCCGTCGGCGAGGAGATCGACGTCACCCCGGCCGACTTCGGACGCATCGCCGCCCAGACCGCCCGCCAGGTCATGAGCCAGCGCATCCGCGAGGCCGAGCGGGAGATGAAGTACGAGGAGTACGCCGGCCGCGAGGGCGACATCGTCACCGGGATCATCCAGCAGAGCGACGCCCGCTACACCCTGCTCGACCTCGGCAAGGTCGAGGCGCTGCTGCCGCAGTCCGAGCAGGTCCCCTACGAGCGTCCCGAGCCCAACAGCAGGGTGAAGGCCTACATCGTCGAGGTGCGCAAGACCTCGAAGGGGCCCCAGATCGTGGTCAGTCGCACCCATCCCGGTCTCATCAAGCGGCTCTTCGAGCTCGAGGTGCCCGAGATCGCCGACGGCGTCGTCGAGATCCGGGCCTGCGCCCGCGAGCCCGGCCATCGCACCAAGATCGCGGTGTGGTCCAACGACTCCAACGTCGATCCCGTCGGTGCCTGTGTCGGCGCCCGAGGCGCTCGGGTCCGCATGGTCGTCAACGAGCTGCGGGGCGAGAAGATCGACATCGTGCCCTTCTCCGACGACTCCGCCGACTTCGTGGCCAAGGCGCTGTCGCCGGCCAAGGTCAAGGAGGTCCGCATCGACGAGATGACGGGTGTGGCCGACGTGATCGTCCCCGACTACCAGCTCTCCCTGGCCATCGGCAAGGAGGGCCAGAACGCCCGACTCTCGGCCCGGCTCACCGGCTGGCAGGTGAACATCAAGAGCGAGACCGAGCTCGCGGCCGAGGAGGCCTACGCGAACCAGGACTGGGCCGAGGGCGAGTGGGTGGTCGATCCCGAGACCGGCGAGCAGGTGTGGGTCCCCGCAGAGGGCGGTGAGGCCATGTCGGCCGAGCAGTGGGCGCACGCCGGGGAGGAGGCGGCCGGGGGCGACGCCACCGACGCTGCCCCCGCCGACGCCGTCCCCGCCGAGGCCGACACGGCACCGGCGTCGGAAGCAGGAGCCGCTGCCGATACCGTTGAGACGTCCCCGGAGAACCCCGGAAACCCCGACTGATCCAGTCCGCTTCGTGCAGCACCCCCGTGCTGCGCGAGGATGGTGGGTCCCGAACCACGACGAAGAAGGGCTGAGAAGGCCGTTGGCTGGAAACATCCGCGTGTACGAGCTTGCTCGCGAGCTCGGGCTGACCAACAAAGAGACGCTCGACCTCTGTGAGGCGCTCGGCATCGGCGTAAAGAGCCACTCCTCGAGCATCGTCGAACCCCAAGCCGATCGCGTGCGCCGCAAGGCCGAGCGCGAGGGCCTGGTGCGCGACGAGCAGCCGGAGGAGCCCAAGAAGGAGCCCAAGAAGGCCGCCAAGAAGGCGGCAGCCAAGGACGCTCCCGAGAACCAGCCCGCCGAGACCGTTGCCGCGGAGCCCGCGCCGGTCGTCGCCGAGGCGCCGCCCGAGGCCCCCGTCGTCGAGGCGGCCCCGCCCGTCGAGGCGCAGCGCGCCGCGCCCGCAGCGGCGACGCCGCCTCCGCCTCCGGTCGCCACGCCGGCAGCGCCGGTGGCGGCCGAGCCCGCCGAGCCCGCCCCGCCGGCGGCACCCAAGCGGGTCTTCACCTCCAGCGGCATCGAGCACCCGCCCCGGCCGCCACGACGTGAGGAGGCGACCGCGCCCGCTGCGGCCTCGCGTCCCGCGCCGCCGGCGCCACCGGCACCTCCCCGCCCCGCGGCCACGCCGCCGCCCGCCGCGGCCAGTGCCGGCCCGGCTGGCGCGCCACCGGCCGGACCGCGCCCAGCGCCGCCCACGTCTCGCACCGGCAAGCCCATCCCGCCGCCGCCGCGCCCTCCGCTCTCGCAGTCCGGCAAGCCCATCCCGCCACCGCCCGGCATGCGTCGCGCCGGTGGTCCCGGTGGCCCCGGCGGGGCACGTCCCGGGGGGCCCTCGGGCCCGGCAGGTCCGCGCCGCGGGCCGGGCGTCGGCACGGGTCCGCGTCCCTCGGGTGGCCCGCCCGGACGTCCCGGTTTCGGTGGCGGTCCCGGCGGAGGCCCGGGTGGCGGTCCCGGCGGTCCCGGTGGCGGCCCCGGCGGCCGTCCCGGTGGCGGTCGCCCGGGTGGTCCCGGCGGTCAGCGTCGTCAGCCCCGTCGCGGCGGTCGTCGTCGACGCGTCCGTGACGAGCTGCAGCCGCTCGACATCCCGACCTACACCGCCAAGGACGCTCCCGTCCCGGAGGGCGTGATCGTGGTCGAACGGGCCACCACGCCACAGGACCTCGGTCCCAAGCTGAACCGCACGGCGGCCGACGTGGTGCGCTTCCTCATGCAGCAGGGCGAGATGGTCACGGCGACCCAGTCGCTGAGCGACGACATGATCGAGCTCTTCGCCGCCGAGATCGGCGCCGAGATCCGCCTCGTGAACCCCGGCGAGGAGCAGGAGGTCGAGCTCCAGCGCCTGCTGCACATCGAGGAGGACGTCGACGAGGCGACCTACGAGTCGTGGCCGGCCCGTCCGCCGGTCATCACCGTCATGGGTCACGTCGACCACGGCAAGACCAAGCTGCTCGACCGCATCCGCCACGCCAACGTCGTGGCCGGGGAGGCGGGCGGCATCACCCAGCACATCGGCGCCTACCAGACCGTCAAGGACGGTCGGCGGATCACCTTCATCGACACCCCGGGCCACGAGGCGTTCACCGCCATGCGGGCCCGCGGCGCCGAGGCCACCGACATCGTCGTGCTGGTCGTGGCCGCCGACGACGGCGTGATGCCCCAGACCATCGAGGCGCTCAACCACGCCAAGGCGGCCGAGGTGCCCATCGTGGTGGCGGTCAACAAGATCGACCGCGAGGACGCCAACCCCGACCGGGTCAAGCAGCAGCTCTCCGAGCACGGCCTCGTGCCCGAGGACTGGGGCGGCGACACGGTGATGGTGCCGGTCTCGGCGTTGCAGGAGCTCGGCATCGACGAGCTGCTCGAGAACCTGCTCGTGGTGGCCGAGCTCGAGGATCTGCGCGCCAACCCAGACGGGAGGGCCCAGGGCATCGTGCTCGAGTCGAACCTCGACATCGGCCGGGGTCCCGTCGCCACCATCCTCGTGCAGCGGGGCACCCTGCGGGTCGGCGACCCGCTGGTGGCCGGGGCGGCCTGGGGCCGTGTGCGTGCCCTCATCACGGACCGGGGCGAGCAGGTCAAGGAGGCCGGCCCGTCGACGCCCGTGCAGGTGCTCGGCCTGTCCGAGCCCGCGGACGCCGGCGATCGCTTCGTCGTCGCCCCGGACGAGAAGACGGCGGCCAAGGTGGCCCAGACCCGTGAGCACTGGAAGCGACTGGCGACCCTCGGTCGCGAGGCCCACGCCATGTCGGGTGGGGCGAAGCTCGAGGACATCTTCGACCAGATCCAGGCCGGTGAGACCGCCACGCTCAACCTCGTCCTGAAGGCCGACGTGACCGGCTCCCTGGAGGCGCTCACCGAGAGCCTGCGCAAGCTCGAGCGCGACGACGTGAAGCTCTCCTTCGTCCACCGCGGCGTGGGTGGCGTCACCAAGAGCGACGTGCAGCTGGCGTCGGCCTCGAACGCCACGATCATCGGGTTCAACGTGCGGCCGGACCGCACCGCCCGGGAGCTGGCCGAGTCGGAGCACGTCGAGATCCGGACCTACGAGATCATCTACCAGATCCTCGAGGACATCGAGAACGCCATGCTCGGCATGCTGGCACCCGAGTTCGAAGAGGTGGTCACCGGTGAAGCCGAGGTGCGGGAGATCTTCCGGGTCCCCCGTGTGGGAGCCATCGCCGGGTGCTACGTGCTCAACGGCACCATCAGCCGCGGCTCGAAGGTCCGCTTCCTGCGGGACGGCACGGTGATCTGGAAGGGTGCGATCGCCTCGCTGCGGCGCTTCAAGGACGACGTCCGCGAGGTGGCCACGGGCTTCGAGTGCGGCATCGGCCTGTCGGACTTCCAGGATCTCAAGCCCGGCGACATCATCGAGACCTACGAGGACCGCGAGATCCCGCGTTCGTGATCCCGCTCCGGTCGGGGTGCGGGACGCGGCGGCTCAGGCCGTTGCGCCGGCCCCGGCCAGGTGGGCGCGTACTCCCTCGAGGCCCACGAGCCGGTTCCTGACCTGCCCCGAGGGCGTCGCCCTGATGACCGTCGGGGCACGCCGGACGGCGTAGCGGTCGGCCAGATCGGGCCGTTGGGTGGCGTCGACCTTCACCACCCGGTGGCCGGGGAAGGCCCGCTCGAGATCGGCCTGCACGGTCGTGCAGGTGACGCACATCGGGGTGCTGAACACGACCCACGTGCCGGGCGGCCCGCCGGCCAGTTCGGCGGGCAGGTCGGGCCACTCGCCTTCCGCCGCCCCGCGCGCTGCATCGGCCGCGCTGCGCCGACGGTAGGCCCACGAGGCCGCGGCCACCAGGGCCACGAGCACGGCCACGACGAGGAGGCGGACGGCGGGATCGCTCACGCCGCCAGCTCCACACCTCGACGACGAGCCACCAGGAGGTAGATCTCGCAACCCACGCAGATGCCGGTGACGGCGCTCAGCGCGGCCAGGGCGGCGACGACCAGTGCCAGCACCCAGCCGAGCGTGGCGGCCCCGGCCAGAAAGGCCAGCGTCGCCGCGGACAGGAACAGCACGCCGACGACGGCGGCGAAGCGTGGCGGACGAGGGTCCTCCAGCTCGGCGGGTGGGTCCAGCCGGGGGCGGATCACCTCGGCGTAGAGGCGCAGGAACGGCCCGTAGCGGGGCCCGAACGCCGCGCCCAGGAACAGCACGGCGGCGAACACCGGCACGACGAGCGGTGCGTCGAGCAGGAAGCCGACCAGGAGCCCGGTGGTCAGCACCGCCTGGTTGAAGCGCGGACCTCTCGGGTCGATGGGGGTGGGCGTCGTCGGAGCCATCACAACAGTCTAAACCCGACAAGTCCGATCGGGTATTCCGAGCTCGAGGAATCACGACGGAGGGTGTGGTGGACGCCGCCCTCTGGCATGCTGCCCGGGTGGCCGTGCACGTTCTCGCCCTCCGCATCGAGGTCCACCTGGGCGACGCCCACTCCCTGAAGGACAAGCGCTCGGTGGTGCGGACGGTCCTCGACGGCGCCCGCAACCGGTATCGGGTCGCGGCGGCCGAGACGGGCCACCACGACAAGTGGCAGCGCGCCGAGCTGGGCTTCGCCGCCGTGGCGTCCACCAGCGGCCACGCAGAGCAGGTCATCGACGAGGTGGAGCGCTTCCTGTGGTCGTTCCCCGAGCTCGACGTGCTCGAGGCGGGACGCTCCTGGGTCGAGGTCGAGCCATGACCCCGCAGGTGAGGAGGAACCGATGAGCCGTCCGTCGTCGCGCAGGACGCACACCACGGCCCGCGACTACCCGCGCACCGCCCGTCTCAACGAGCTCCTGCGGGAGATCATCGGCGACGAGCTGGAGCGCCTCGACGACGATCGCCTCCAGCTGCTGACGGTGGTGGGTGTCGCCTGTGACCCGGATCTGCGCCATGCGACGGTGTTCTACGACAACCTCGAGGGAGAGGCGGGCGACGACGACACGCTGGCCGCGCTGGCCGACGTGCGGGTGCGCCTGCAGGCCGCCATCGGACGCCAGGCCCGCATCAAGCGGGTCCCCGAGCTGGCCTTCCGACCCGATCCTGCGGTGCGCGCCGGTGAGCACATCGACGGCCTGCTGCGAGAGCTGCACCACGACGAGGCGGCCGACGCCGGGCCCACCGCGGCCGGGGAGGACGGCGGCGTGGGGGATGACGCTTGAGCCGGGCTCGTGGCGGGCCCGACGGGCTCGCCGTGGTCGACAAGGACGCCGGTTGGACCTCCCACGACGTCGTGGCCCGGGCTCGCAAGGTGCTGGGCACCCGCAGGGTGGGCCATGCCGGCACGCTCGACCCGGGTGCCACCGGGGTGCTGGTGCTCGGTGTCGGGCGCGTCACGCGCGTCCTGCGGTTCCTGAGCGCGCTGCCCAAGAGCTACGTCGGCGAGATCGTGCTCGGCGTCGAGACCACGACCCTCGACGACCAGGGCGAGGTGGTGGCCCGCCACGACATGGCCCACGTCGGCCCGGAGGACGTGGCACGGGCCGCGACCGGGTTGGTGGGCCACATCGAGCAGGTACCGCCCATGGTGTCGGCGGTGTCGGTGGGCGGGCGGCGCCTGCACGAGCTGGCCCGGGAAGGCATCGAGGTGGAGCGTGCGGCGCGGCCGGTCACCGTCCACCGCTTCGACGTGACGCCGGTACCGGGGGCGCCGGGGGTCTACCGGGCCGAGGTCGAGTGCTCGTCGGGCACCTACGTCCGGGTGCTGGCAGCCGATCTGGGCGCTGCGTTGGGCGGCGGCGCGCACCTGCGCGCCCTGCGCCGCACCGCGGTCGGCTCCTTCACGCTGGCCGAGGCCCGACCGGTCGACGCCGTCGAGCTCCTGGCCCCCGCGACCGCCCTGCGCGACTACCCCTCGCTGGTGGTCGACGACGAGCTGGCGGTCGCCGTCGGTCACGGCAAGGTCCTGCCCCGCACGGCGTTCGGGCTGCCCGACGGCGTCGTCGTGCCGACGCGTCCGGCGGGTGCGCTGCCGTCGCCGGTGGATCCCCGGGAGGGACCGTGGGCGGTGCTGGACCGCCACGGCGCCCTGTTGGCCGTCTACCAGTGCCACAGGGACGCGACGGTGAAGCCCGCCATGGTGCTGCCGCCGCCCGACCAGGCGTGATCCGGCGGCCCGGAGCCCGCTGCCCTGCGGATCGGTCCGCAGGGCTCAGGAGCGGGGGGTGGGCCAGTCGGTGGGGCGCAAGGCGGCGTCGGTGCCGCCATCCATGAACACCACGGACCCGCAGAAGAAGCCGGCTTCGGGGCCGAGCAGGTAGGCGATCAGCGCCGCCACCTCGGCGGGGGTCCCGGCGCGCTGTGCCGGGATGGGGTACACGTCGCCCAGTGAGAGGATGAAGCCCTTGGCGTCCTCGGTCATGGGGGTGTCGATGAAGCCGGGGGCGATGGCGTTGAGGCGGATGCCCGAGCCGATCCAGTCCTCGGAGACGGCCCGGCGTCGCACCCAGTGGGCCAGCGCCAGCTTGGTGGCGGGGTACGCGCTCACGCCGTCGTCGCCGCCCGCGGCGCGCGCCGCCGCCTCGTCGCCCGCGGCGCACGCCTCCGCCACGGCGAGCGGCACACCGGGCTGGGTGGTGACGGAGTTGGAGCTGATGGCCACGGCCGCCGGGTTCGTGCCCCGGGCGAGGAGTGGCCGGAGCCCGTCGAGGCTCGCCACGGCGCCGAAGTAGTTGACCGACACCACCAGGCGCCCGTCGGTGCCGCCCACGCCGGCGCCGGCCAGCAACCCGTCGAGCACGCCACCGGACGCCTCGGTGACACCCGCCACCATGGCCTCGCGGCCCGCATCGGTGGAGAGATCGGCCACGACCTCGGCGTCGCGCAGGTCGACGCCGACGACCCGGTGGCCGTCGGCCTCCAGACGTCGACGGGTGGCGAGTCCGATCCCGCTGGCGGCACCGGTGATGGCGATGGTCCCCATGTCGTCCCCCTGCCTCGGCGTGGTCGGTCCTGCCTCGTCGAGTGCGTGACTGTAACCCGGCGGGTGGAGCGCGGCGATCGCTGGTCTAGCCTCCCGTGTCGTGGAGGTCCTGCTCGACGAAGGTCGGTGCCCGAGCCCGCCCGAGGGCTCGGTGGTCACCATCGGCGCCTACGACGGTGTGCACGTCGGGCACCTGGCCGTCATCGAGCAGGTCCGGGAACTGGCGGCCGAACGGGAGATGGCCACGGCGGTGGTCACCTTCGACCGGCACCCGGCCAGCGTCGTGCGCCCCGAGTCGGCGCCGTTGCTGCTCACCGACCTCGACCAGAAGCTCGAGCTGCTGGCCGCCACCGGCGTCGACTACACGCTCGTGATCCGTTTCGACGAGACCCGTTCGCGGGAGTCGGCCGAGTCCTTCGTGCACGACGACCTCGTCGGGTGCCTGCACGCCCGCGCGGTCGTGGTGGGGGAGGACTTCCACTTCGGCCACGGCCGACGGGGCAACGTGGGTCTGCTGCGCGAGATGGGTGCACAGCTCGGCTTCGAGGTGGTGCCGGTGGCGTTGGTGGACGCGCAGCGTCGTCCCACCGACGGGGAGAAGGTCTCCTCCACCGCCATCCGGGCCGCGCTGCGCGCCGGGGACCTCGCGGCCGCCAACCGCATGCTGGGCCGCCCCCACGAGGTGCGTGGCGTGGTGGGCGACGGCGACAAGCGTGCCCGCGAGCTGGGCTTCCCCACGGCGAACCTGGCCGTACCCGACCAGATCTGCCTGCCCGCCGACGGCATCTACGCCGGCTGGTACCTGCGCCACGACGGCCGGGCGCTGCCGGCGGCCATCTCCCTCGGTCGACGCCCGACGTTCTACGAGGCACAGCACTACTCGCTGCTCGAGGCGCACGTGCTCGACTTCGAGGGCGATCTCTACGGCGAGCAGGCCCGGGTGCAGTTCGTGGCCCACCTGCGCGACGAGCTGCGCTTCGAGTCGGCCGAGGCGCTGGTGGCGCAGATGGCGCGCGACTGCGACGCCGCCCGCGCCCTGCTCGTCGGCTGAGCGCGCCGCCGCTCGGGCGTCGGGACCTTCGGCCCTCATGGGGCCCTGGCCGACCGGGATACGGTGACGGTGGTGACCACATCCACCACCGACGGTGACGGGGCCGGCAGCATGACCGCGATGAGTCCGGCTCCCACGCCGGGCAAGGGCCCACGCCTCGCCCGGCACACGTTCACGTTGTCCGACGGCCACCGCATCGGCCTGGCGGTGTCCGGTCGGGGGGTGCCGCTCGTCGTGGTGCACGGCTTCACCGCCGAGGGCTTCCTGTATGCCCAGACCCTCAACCGCCTGGTGCACCGGGGCTTCAAGGTGGTCGCCATCGACATGGCGGGCCACGGCGACACGCAGGGCATCCCGACCACCGGCGGTCGCCTCGGCGACTACGCCGACATCATGAGCCGGGCCGTCGAGGAGCTGGGCATCCGCAAGGCGGTGCTGGCCGGCCACTCCATGGGCGGTCGTGTGGTGGCCCAGCTCGCTGCCCAGCGCCCGGACCAGGTCGTGGCCCTCCTGCTGATCGACGCCATCGTGGGCGACCAGTGGGACCTGATCGTCAACGTCAGCCGGGTGAACCCCGTCGTGCTCACCGCGCTCGGCGCGGCCCTCCTGGTCGACACGGCCACCACGCTGCCGCTGCTGCGCGACCCCGAGCAGGCGGCCAAGCTGGGTCGTCTGGTCACCCCCACCATGGTCGGGCACGCCCTGCAGCCCTGGCGCCTGCTGGGCCCGGGCATCTCCATCCTGCGGAGCCGGGGGAGTCGCAGGATCCTCGACAAGCTCGCCGCCGACGAGATCCCCACCTTCGTGCTGCACGGGGACCTCGACGTCCCCGTGCCGCTGTGCACTGGTGCCTCGGCGGCCCGGCGCACCAACGGCGTGCTGGTGCGGGTCCGGGGCGGGTCGCACTCCTGGCTGCTGAAGGACCCGGAGTGCCTGCCGGCCATCGTCGATCAGCTCCTCGAGGGGCGACTCGGCGCCGCGGTGCGCCGCGAGATCCACACCGCGGGTGCCACCGACGTCGGCGATCTCGAGGCCCACTTCTACGAGCGGGGCGCACCGATCCTGGCACTCACCCCGGAGGGCGACGACCTCCCGGCACCGGTCGAGGTGCCGAGGCCCCGCTACGCCTGGTCCATCCACTGACGCGTGATTTCGGGAGGGCGGGGCCGCCTGGTAGCCTCGCGGGTCGCCGTCGCACACCCGTGCGGCCGGCAAGGCGTCCGACCACGCACTGCGGGTCGTGAGGCCGGGTCCGATGCCCCACCCACGAAGGAACCGCACCCTTCCATGTCCAACCGCAAGCCCGCCAACCTCCCACCCAAGGCGACCACCGTCGCTGCCCACGCCCGCTCCGAGGGTGACACCGGCTCGCCCGAGGTGCAGATCGCGCTCCTCACCGACCGCATCAACCACCTCACCGAGCACCTCAAGACCCACAAGAAGGACCACCACAGCCGGCGTGGCCTGCTGATGCTGGTGGGCCGCCGCCGTCGTCTCCTCGACTACCTGAAGGACAACGACGTCGAGCGGTACCGGGAGATCATCGCCAAGCTCGGCCTGCGCCGATAGCCTGGCCAGCACAGACGACGGCGACCCCGACGGTCGCCGTCGTCGCATGAACCGCCGGGAGGTCCGGATCGTCAGTTGTCAGTGGTGAGCGCCGGGGCCCGACCCCGACCCTCACCACTGGGAACTGGCGCCACCTCTCGGCCCGAACCGGGGGAGATCCCCCGGAAAGGAGCCCCAATGGCTGACGCCATTGCCGTTTCCGGTGCCGTGTCCGGCACCGACAAGACCCTGTCCCTCGAGGCCGGCAAGCTCGCCGGTCAGGCCGACGGTGCGGTCACCATCGAGATCGGCGGCACCGTCGTGCTCGTCACCGCCACCGCCGCCAAGTCCGCCCGCGAGGGTGCCGACTTCTTCCCCCTCACCGTCGACCTCGAGGAGCGGATGTACGCCGCGGGGAAGATCCCCGGCTCGTTCTTCCGCCGTGAGGGCAAGGCGAGCGATCAGGCCATCCTGACCTGTCGGCTCACCGACCGCCCGCTGCGCCCCTGCTTCCCGGACGGCTTCCGCAACGAGGTCCACGTCGTGGGCACGGTGCTCGCCGCCGATCTGGTCAACCCCCACGACGTGCTGATGATCAACGGCGCCTCCGCCGCCCTCTCCCTGTCGGGGATCCCCTTCGACGGCCCGGTGGGTGCGGTCCGCCTCGCCTACGACACCGAGGGCAACTGGGTGCCCTTCCCGACCTACGAGGAGGGCGAAGCCGCCACCTTCGAGATGGTCGTGGCCGGCCGGGCCCTCGAAGACGGCGACGTGGCCGTCATGATGGTGGAGGCGGGCGGCACCGAGACCGCGTGGGCCTCCTTCGAGGAGGGCGCGCCCAAGGTGACCGAGGAGGTCATCGCCGAGGGCCTCGAGGCCTCGAAGCAGCACATCCTCCAGTCGATCCAGCTCCAGCGCCAGCTCATCGCCAGCATCGGCGTCAAGCCCCCGATGGACTACGGCGTGGCCCTCGACTACCGCGACGAGATCTTCGCCGCGGTCGAGCAGGCCGGTGCCGAGCGCATGGCCCAGGTCATGGGTATCGCCGACAAGACCCAGCGCCAGCAGGCCGAGGGCGAGCTCAAGGAGGCCCTGGTGGCCGAGCTCGTGGGCAACTTCCCCGAGGACGAGACGGCCGAGAAGGAGATCAAGGCCGCCATCCGCTCGCTCACCAAGAAGGTGGTGCGCCACCGCATCGTCACCGACGGGGTGCGCATCGACGGCCGCGGGCCGACCGACATCCGGCCCCTCTCGGCCGAGGTGGCGGTGCTGCCCTCCGTGCACGGCTCGGGCCTGTTCCAGCGGGGCGAGACCCAGGTGCTGAACGTGGCCACGCTGGGCATGCCCCGGATGGAGCAGATGCTCGACACGCTGGGCGTGATCGACCGCAAGCGCTACCTGCACCACTACAACTTCCCGCCCTACTCCACCGGCGAGACCGGCTTCATGCGCGGCCCCAAGCGTCGTGAGATCGGCCACGGCGCCCTGGCCGAGCGGGCGCTGGTGCCCGTCGTGCCGCCGGCGTCGGAGTTCCCGTACACGATCCGCACCGTGTCCGACGTGCTGGCCTCCAACGGCTCCACGTCCATGGCCTCGGTGTGCGCCTCGACGCTGTCGATGATGGACGCCGGCGTGCCCCTCAAGGCGCCGGTGGCCGGCATCGCCATGGGCCTGGTGTTCCACGAGGGTCGGTACACCACCCTCACCGACATCCTCGGCGCCGAGGACGCCTACGGCGACATGGACTTCAAGGTCGCCGGCACCTCGGAGTTCGTGACCGCGCTGCAGCTCGACACCAAGATCGACGGCATCCCCGCCGACGTGCTGGCCCAGGCCCTGCACCAGGCCCGTGACGCCCGCCTCGCCATCCTCGAGGTCATGCGTGGCGCCATCGCCGAGCCCCGTCCCGAGGTGGGGGTCACGGCCCCGAAGATCATCAGCTTCGAGATCCCCCTCGACAAGATCGGCGAGGTCATCGGCCCCAAGGGCAAGGTCATCAACGCCATCCAGCAGGAGACCGGCGCCGACATCAGCGTCGACGACGACGGCATCGTGGGCACGGTCAGCATCGGCTCCGCCGACGGCGGCGCGGTGGCCGAGGCCGAGCGCCAGATCCGCCTGATCCTCAACCCGCCCACCGCGGACGTGGGTCAGACCTACACCGGTCGCGTGGTGAACATCACCAAGTTCGGCGCCTTCGTCAACATCCTCCCGGGCCGCGACGGGCTGCTGCACATCTCCAAGATCGGCGGCGGCAAGCGCATCGACCGGGTGGAGGACGTGCTCGACCTGGGCGACGAGGTGGAGGTCCGCGTCGACGACGTCGATCCCAACGGCAAGGTGTCCTTGTCGCTGGCCTCCGCCCTGGAGATCCCCGAGGGGAGCTCCGGGGGCGGCTCGCGTGAGAGCGGCTCGGGCGACGGTGACCGTGAGTACGTGTCGTTCGAGGACAGCTTCGACACCGAGATGCGCAGCGAGTTCGGCGACCTCGGTCCGGCCGGCGAGGGCGGCGGGCACGCCGACCGCGGCGGTCGGAGCAACGACCGGGGCGGTCGCAGCGGTGGCCGAGGCCGTGGCGGCGACCGAGGTGGGCGCGGCCGGAGTGGTCGACGCGACTGAGCCGGGCGTGGCCCGGGAGGTGCTGCCCAACGGCGTGCGCGTGGTGACCGAGCGCATGCCGGGGGCCACCTCGGTGAGCGCCGGCATCTGGGTCGGCATCGGATCCCGTGACGAGCCCGCCGATCTGGCGGGCACGTCGCATTTTCTCGAGCACCTGTTGTTCAAGGGCACCGAGGAGCGCTCGGCGCGCGCCATCGCGGTGGCCGTGGACGCCCTCGGTGGGGAGGTCAACGCCTTCACCACCCGGGAGAGCACGGCCTTCTACGCCCGTCTGCCGGCCAGGGACCTCGCCTTCGGTCTGCAGCTGCTCGGCGACGTGGTGGCCCGGCCGGCGTTCCGTCCCGACGAGGTGGAGTGCGAGCGCGAGGTCATCCTCGAAGAGCTGCTCATGGCCGATGACACACCCGACGACGTGGTGCAGATGCGCCTGTACGAGGCGCTGTTCCCCGGCCATCCGCTGGGCCGCGAGACCCTCGGCACCCCCGAGACCGTCGGTGCCCTCGGGCGCGACGCCATCGCCGAGTTCCACGACCAGCACTACCGTCCGGCCAACCTGGTCGTGGCCGCGGCGGGCGATCTCGACCACGACGAGGTGCTTGCCCTGGTGGCGGGGAGCCTGGCCCGCGAGGCCGACGGCGAGCGACCGGAACGGGTGGCGCCCGCGCCGCCGACGGCGCGGCTCGTGGTCGACCGACGGCCCACCGAGCAGGCCCACGTCCTGTTCGGCTGGCAGGCCGTGCACTACGACGATCCCGACCGCTACGCGCTGCTGGTGGCGAACCAGATCCTGGGTGGCGGCATCTCCAGTCGGCTGTTCCAGGAGGTCCGCGAGGAGCGGGGCCTCGCCTACACCGTGTACTCCTCGTTCTCGACCTACGTGGACTCGGGTTCGTTCCTGGTCTACGCAGGGACGGCGCCCGGCCGACGTCAGGAGCTGCTCACGGTCATCGACGACGTGATCGCCGGCATGGCCGCCGACGGTGTCACCGAGGAGGAGCACACGGTGGCCCTCGGGTTCGTGGAGGGATCGACCCTGCTGGGTCTGGAGGACAGCGGCAGCCGCATGGCCCGCATCGGCGGCAGCGAGCTCTTGCGGGGCAGGGTCGTGCCCGTCGAGGAGTTCCTGGCCAACGTGCGGGCGGTGACCCTCGACGACGTGCAGCGCGTCCTGCGTCGGGTGCTGGACACGCCCCGGGTGCTGTCCGCGGTGGGTCCCTTCGACGCCGACGACGCGGCCCTCCAGGCCGCGGCCGCCCGCGTCCTGGTGTGACGCCGGCTGCCGATCGCGGCCCCGTCCCGGCACACGAGGATCGGGCCGGCGCTAGGGTGACGCGATGACGTTGCGCGTCGGGGTGTTCGGGGCAGGCGGGCGCATGGGGGCCACGGTGTGTCGTGCCGTCTGCGACGACCCCGACCTGGAGCTCGTCGCCGCCGTCGATCCCCACCACGCCGGCCTCGACCTGCGCCAGGTCACGGGGGTGGACCTGCCGCTGCAGATCGGGTCCGCACCCGACGGCTTCCCCGACGCCGGGGTCGAGGTGGCCGTCGACTTCACCCACCTCGAGGCGGCACGGGGCAACCTCGCCTACCTGGCCGAGCACGGCATCCACGCCGTGGTGGGCACCACCGGCTTCAGCGACGACGACTACGCCGGCTTCCGGGCCACGTTCACGTCCTCGAACTGCCTCATCGCCCCCAACTTCGCCATCGGCGCCGTGCTCATGATGCGCTTCGCCGAGGCGGCGGCGCCCTACTTCGACACGGTCGAGGTGATCGAGCTGCACCACGACCAGAAGGCCGACGCCCCCTCGGGCACGGCCATGCTGACCCTGGAGCGCATCGCAGCGGCGTCGGGGGAGTGGGCCGACGACCCGACCCGCACCGAGGTGGTGGAAGGCGCCCGCGGCGGCCGCGGACCGGCCGACATCCGGGTGCACTCCGTGCGCCTGCGCGGTCTGGTGGCCCACCAGGAGGTCCTGTTCGGCGCCACGGGGCAGACCCTCAGCATCCGCCACGACTCCTACGACCGGTCCTCGTTCATGCCCGGGGTGGTGCTGGCCGTCAAGCAGGTCGTGGACCGGCCCGGGCTCACCATCGGCCTCGACGCCCTGCTCGACGACGCTCCCTGAGCCGGCCGTCAGGCCCGGCGGTGCACCTGGCGGGTGCCCAGCTGGTCGCGTGCGGTGACGACGATCGAGTCCAGGTTCACGTGCGGCGGGCGGGTGGCCGCGAACACCACGCACGCCGCCACGTCGTCGGCGCTCAGCGGCGTCATCCCCGCGTAGACCTGCGCGGCGCGGTGCTCGTCGCCGGCGAAGCGCACCCGGGAGAACTCGGTGTCGACCATGCCCGGGTCGATCTGGCACACGCGCACCGGCCGGCCCAGCAGCTCGGCCCGCAGCACCTGCATCACGGCGCGCACCCCGAACTTGGCGGCGTTGTAGCCGGCACCGCCGGCGTAGGCCTCGTGGGCGGCGATGGAGCCGATGGTGATCACCTGACCGTCGCCGCTGGCCTCCAGCGCCGGCAGCAGCGCCCGCGTCATGCGGGCCACCCCCAGCACGTTGGCCTCGTACATCCACCGCCAGGCCTCCTCGTCGGCCGAGGCGACGGGCTCCAGGCCCAGTGCCCCGCCTGCGTTGTTCACCAGCACGGCACAGCGGGGGACCTCGGCGCAGAACGCCTCGACCGACGCGGGGTCGGTGACGTCGAGGGGCAGCGCACGGGCGCCGATGGGCGCCGCCACGTCGCGGAGACGGTCGAGACGGCGGGCGCCCACCACCACCTCGAAGCCGGCCGCAACGAGCTGGCGGGCGGTGGCCGCGCCGATGCCGGAGCTGGCCCCGGTGACGACGGCGACGGGGGCGGGGACGGGTGCCTGGGCGGTCATGGGTCCCACCCTAGGGATGGGACTCGTCGCCGTCGGACGCCGTCGGAACCTCGCCCGGGTCGGACGTGGCCTCGCCGGCGGGGGGGTGCTCGTCGGCGTCGACCGCCGCCAGCTCGTCCTCCAGGTTGGCGAGCTGTTGGATCTCCGAGGTGCCCTGGCGCATCTCGCGCCACACGGTGAAGGCCACCTTGCGGAACCAGTCGATGGGACCGGAGAACAGATCGCCGACCCAGTACAGCAGCAGCACCCTGCCGACGGTGCCGACCACGTTGAGCGCCATGAACACCCCGAAGGGCATGCCCGCGGCGCCGGCCAGCAGCGACACCGGGTTGTTGGGGGCGATGACCACCAGGACGTGGCCCGCCTTGCGGAACCAGTCCTCGAGTCGCCGCATGAGACGGCCGACGCTGGTGGTGCGCAGCTCCATCCAGCGGATGGCCCGGTCGCCGTAGTACCAGCCCAGGAAGTAGAAGAAGGGGTCGGGGGCGAGCAGGCGCAGCGTGGCCACCGTCAGATAGCCGGTGAACTCGATCTGGTGGCTGACCAGCACCAGGTGCCGGTTGATCGGGTTGAGCGCGATCAGCACCTGGGGGTGTTCGTCGACCAGCGTCGGGAACAACGCCGAGCCCACGTTGCTGGCCACGACGAGGCAGATGATGGGGGCCACGATCAGCGCCAACCGCGTGCGGCTGGGCGCCTCCCGCGGTGCGTGGACGATGATCTCGTCGGGGTCTCGGCCGTCGGTGCTCAACGCCGTCCAGTCTCGCACGCGAGGGTGCCGTGGCAACGGCCGGGAGGGAGTTCGGGCGTGCGACGGATGCTGCGGTTGGTGGACGGCACCGGGACGTGGTGAAGTCTGGTGGTGCGTGGATCAGCTCCGTGGAGCCCGACGAGCCGGCCGGGGGTCGAGTCCGGGTCGGACACGGCCGTGACCGGCGGCAGCGGTGCCTGAGGCGTCGGTGTCGACCCGCCCCCGGGTGGCCGCCGTGGCGAGCGCCCTGCCCGAGCCCGTGGCCCAGGAGGCGGTGGCCGCTCTGGCCGCGGAGCTGTGGCCGGAGCTCGCCGGCACGAGATACCTGCAGGTGTTCGACAACGCCGGCATCGACTGGCGCCGCCTCGTGCGTCCGCCGGCCTGGTACGCCACGCCGCGTCCCTTCGCCGAGCGCCAGGTGCTCGCCCACGACATCTGCCTGGAGCTGAGCGTGGCCGCCGGCCAGGCCGTCCTGGCCAGCGCCGAGGTGCGTCCGCGCGACGTCGACGCCCTCGTGTTCGTGTCCACGACCGTGCTGCGGGCGCCGAACCTCGACGTCGATCTCGTGGGTCGGCTCGGGCTGCCCCGCGACGTGCGACGCCTCCCCCTGTTCGGGTTCGCCTCCCTGGGCGGGGCCGCAGGCCTGGCGCTGGCCGCGGACCTCGTGCGGGCCGGCTACCGGACGGTGCTCCTCGTGGCCGGGGAGGTCAACTCGCTCACCTTCGTGCCGGGCGAGCCGACGCCCGAGGCGGTCGTGACGCTGGCGCTGTTCTCCGACGGCGCGGCCTCGGCGGTGGTGCGCGCCGGCGACGACCCGTTCGGGCTCGTGGGGGAGCACACCACCCTGGTGCCCGACTCGCTCGACGTCATGGGCTTCGACCCCACCGAGACGGGGCTGCGGTGGCGCCTGTCCTCGACGGTGCCCGACGTGGCCCGCCGCGAGACCCCCCACGGCGTCGAGGAGGCCCTCGCCTCGGTGGGCTGGGGGCTCGGCGACCTCGAGCACTTCCTGTTCCACCCCGGCGGGGTCAAGGTGCTGGATGCCTGTGCCGAGGCGCTGGGGATCCCCGGTGAGCACTTCGCCCGCTCGCGTGAGATCCTGGCGCGGTACGGGAACCTGTCGAGCGTGACCGTGCTCGCGCTGCTCGAGCACTTCCTGGCCGAGGGTCCGCCGCCGGGTCGCGGCCTGCTCACCGCCATGGGGCCGGGCTTCGGCTACGAGCACGTCTTGTTCGAGGTACCGCACCTCGCCCTACCCTGAGCACGTGTACCGCTTCGCCCTGACCCCCAGGTGGATCCTGTCCCACCTGTTCGTGCTCCTCGTCGTGGTCACCATGGTCAACCTCGGGTTCTGGCAGCTGCGCCGCCTGGAGGAGAAGCGGGACTTCAACGACCTCGTGGCCGCTCGCATGGAGGCCGACCCCGTGCCGGTCCAGGAGCTGTTGCCCGTCGACGCCACGGACGAGCAGCTCGCGGCGGCGGAGTACCGCCAGGTCTCGGTCGTGGGCACCTGGCGCGCCTCGGACGAGGTGTTGATCAACAACCGCACCAACGAAGGCGCCCCCGGCTTCTGGGTGGTCACCCCGGTGCAGCTCGCCGACGGCACGGCCGTGGCGGTGAACCGGGGCTGGGTGCCGGTCGGGGTGGAGGGCGACCCGGCGGCCTACGCCCCGTCCAGCGAGGGCGCCTCCGTCACCGGACTGGTGCGCGAGAGCCAGACCCGGGGCCGCATCGGCCCCACCGACCCGGCCGAGGGCACGCTCGACCGGCTGTCCCGTGTGGACGTCGAGCGTCTCGACCAGCAGGTCGACCTCGAGCTGTATCCCGTCTACGTCGACCTGCTGGCCCAGGAACCACCGCAGGCCGACGGCCTGCCGGGCAGCATCGGGGCGCCCGATCTGGACGAGGGGCCCCACCTCTCCTACGCAGGGCAGTGGTTCATCTTCGCCACGCTCACCCTGATCGTGTACCCGCTCCTGCTGCGTCGGGTGGCCCGGAACAAGGCGGCGGAGCGGGCCGCGGCGGCTGCCCGGGAGCGGGACGGAGGCCCGGGTGACCCGGCTGATCCCGCCGAGCCCCCGCTGGTGGGATCGACGTCGTGACGGGCGCCGACACCCGCACCCGGCTGTTGGAAGCGGCGCTGGCGTGCATCGAGCGGGACGGGCTGTCGAACACGAGCCTGGAGGACGTGGCGGTCGAGGCGGGCGTGTCCCGGGCGACGCTCTACCGCACCTTCCCCGGGGGGCGCGAGCAGCTCCTCTCGGACACGGTGGCGTTCGAGGTGGGCCGCTTCCTGGTGCGACTCGAGGCGGCCGTGCGCGACGAGCAGGGCATCGCAGCGCTGCTGCGGGCGGCGCTGGCGGTGGGGCACGCGGCCATGGAGGAGCACACGCTGCTCCAGCAGGTGCTCTCCACCGACCGCGACGTCATCCTGCGCGAGCTCGTGCAGACCGGCCCGGTCATGGTGGCGGCCATCGAGGCCTACCTGGCCGAGCGCCTGGCCGGCGAGACGCTGCACGCCGGGGTGGACCGCGAGGACGCCGCCCGCTACCTCACCCGGCTGTTCCTGTCGTACCTCGGCAGCCCCGCCAGCTGGGACCTCCACGACCCCGTCGCGGTGGAGCGGCTCGTGGCCACCCAGTTCCTGGCCGGCATCCTGGCCCCGGCCTGAACCCCACGCCCCGCACACCCCGACCCTCCCCCGCCACACGCACACCCCGGGTTTCCGGTGACGCACGCCGCAGAACTCGCGGCGCCCCCAACCGGGAGAAGAGGAGGAGGGGCTGGAGGGTACGCGATGAGACGTACGTCACACCGCGAGGGGCTTTTCAGTGAGACAAAGAATGGCTTATTGTCTCACGAGATACTCGCCGTCTCTGGGGGAGATGGAGGCGTGACGGCACTGGCCACCGACATCCGCAGCTCGACCGCGACGGCGCGCATCCTCGATGCGGCCGTCGTGTGCGTCGGCCGCTGGGGGGTGGCCAAGACGACGCTCGACGACGTGGCCCGGCAGGCCGGTTGCAGCCGGGCCACGGTCTACCGCACGTTTCCCGGCGGCAAGGACGCCCTGCTCGCCGAGGCCGGCGTGCGCGAGCTGACGCAGGCCTTCGCCGAGCTGGCGGCACGGGTGCGCGGGTCGGCGTGCATCGAGGACGCCGTGCTGGTCGTGGTCCGGGAAGCCAGCTCCGCCATCGCCGGCCACGCCGCCCTGCAGTACCTGTTGACCCACGAGCCCCAGGCGATCGCGCCGTACGTCTCGTTCGACGGGCTGAACCCCCTGCTCGCCTGGGCCGGCTCGTTCGGGCGGGCCCACCTGTCGCCGCTCGTCGCCGACGAGGTCGCAGCGGCTGAGCTGGGGGAATGGCTGGCGCGCATCGTCGTGTCCTACGCCTGCGACCCCGTCGAGGGCGTCGACCTGGCCGACGAGGCCACGGCCCGTCGGTTCGTCCGCCGCTACGTCCTGCCCGGCCTCAGCGCCGTCGCCATCGAGCCCGGCCGACCGGCCGGGACCGCCTCCATCCCAACCACCATCACCGAGGAGTGAGCATGTCGTCCACCGAGGAGATCATCGGCCGCGCCGACCTGAACGATCTCGAGGCCATCCTGGCCATCACGAACCACGACGTGGACGCAGTGGTCCACCAGGTGAAGAACAACGCCGATGCCATCTTCACGTGGGACTACGAGAAGGGTGCCCGTCCCGCCCTGAACAAGCTCTACGAGAAGGCCAAGAAGTCCCAGTGGAACGGCGAGACCGACCTCGACTGGTCCATCGAGGTGGACCAGGAGCAGGTCGTGGTGGCCAACTCGCTGGCCAACGGCGGCGACGGCACCGGGCCGCTCCTCGACGTGACCGGCACCTGCTTCGAGAACTGGTCCGAGAAGGAGTGGATCCAGCTCGGCATCGAGTCCCAGAACTGGACCCTGTCGCAGTTCATGCACGGCGAGCAGGGCGCTCTGATCTGCACGGCCAAGATCGTCGAGACCGTGCCCTGGATCGACGCCAAGTACTACGCCGCCACCCAGGTGATGGACGAGGCGCGCCACGTCGAGGTGTTCGCCAAGTACCTCGACGAGAAGCTCTCCGGGCACTACCCCGTCAACGCCCACCTGCGGATGCTGCTCGACGACATCATCCTCGACCCTCGCTGGGACATGACCTACCTGGGCATGCAGATCATGGTGGAGGGCCTGGCGCTGGCCGCGTTCGGCTTCATGCACCAGTTCACCACCGAGCCCCTCATCAAGCAGCTGCTGCGCTACGTGATGAGCGACGAGGCCCGTCACGTGGCCTTCGGCGTGCTCAGCCTGCAGGAGTACTACGACGAGCTGTCCGCCGCCGAGATCCGCGAACGCCAGGAGTTCGCCTTCGAGGCCGCGGTGCGCATGCGGGACCGCTTCCTGCAGCAGGAGGTGTGGGACCGCATGGGCGTGCCCGTGAAGGAGGCCCTGTCGCTGGTGTCCACCACCCCCGAGCAGATGGTGTTCCAGTCGATGCTGTTCTCCAAGATCGTGCCCAACTGCAAGAAGCTGGGCCTGCTCGACGCCGCCGACGGCTGGCTGCGCACCAAGTTCACCGAGCTGGGCGTGATCGGCTTCGAGGACTGGGTCGACACCGGGGCGGAGTACGACGCGTTCGCCCTGAGCGCCGAGGAGACCGGCAGCGCCACCGCCTGACGACGCCTGCCCGGGCCGTCCGGGCGAGCCCGCGGGCCGGTCCACACGCAGAGAGGGGCGTGCGGGCCGGCCCGTGCCGCGTCCGGCGCTCGACCCGCGGCGCGTCGAACGGCGACGGCCGTTCAGGGGTGGCTCGGGTAGGGTGCCAGGGTGCCTCACCCGTCCCGACCAGGCGTCCTCGTGCTGCACGGCGTGCGGCTCAAGTCGTTCGCCCCGGTCGACGCCATCGCCGACCTGGTGGGCCTCCCCCTCACCGAGGTGGAGGCGGAGCTGGCCGATCTCCAGCAGCGGGAGCTCGTCCGGTACCGCGAGGGTGCGCTCACCGGCTGGACGCTGACCCCTGCGGGGCGCAAGGAGGGGGAGCGCCTGCTGGCCGACGAGCTCGACGGGTACGACCTGCGGGCCGCCGTCGACGGCTGCTACCGGCGCTTCCTGGAGTTGAACCAACCCCTCCTCGGCGTGTGCACCGACTGGCAGCTCCGCCCCGACGGTGACCGCCAGATCATCAACGACCACGCCGACGCGGCCTGGGACGGTCGGGTGCTCGACGCACTCCGCGGCATCGACCGCCGGGTGCAGCCCATCGTGGCCGACCTCGCCGACGTCCTCGATCGCTTCGCCGGCTACGGGCCCCGGTTCACCGTCGCCCTCGGCCGCGTCGAGGCGGGCGAGCCCGACTGGTTCACCAAGCCCACCCTCGACTCGTACCACACGGTGTGGTTCGAGCTGCACGAGAACCTGCTCGCCACCCTCGGCATCGAACGCAGCAAGGAGATGTGATGCCTCGCTTCGGACCGGTCCTCACCGCCATGGTGACCCCCTTCGACGACGACGGGCGCGTCGACCTCGACGGCGCCGGGGCGCTCGCCCGGTGGCTGGTCGACCAGGGCAACGACGCGCTCGTGGTCACGGGCACCACCGGCGAGGCCGCCACCCTCACCGACGACGAGCAGATCTCGGTGTGGCGCGCCGTTCGCGACGCGGTGGACGTGCCGCTCATCGCCGGCAGCGGCACCAACGACACGCGCCATGCGGCCCAGCTCACCGCACGGGCCGCGGAGGCCGGCATCGACGCCGTCCTGGTGGTGACGCCGTACTACAACCGGCCCTCCCAGGCCGGTATCGAAGCCCACTTCCGCCACGTCGCCGGCGCCACGGAGCTGCCCGTGATGCTGTACGACATCCCGGTGCGCACCGGCCGCAAGATCTCCACCGAGCTGATCTGGCGTCTCGTGTCGGAGGTCCCCAACATCTGGGCCGTGAAGGACGCGGCCGGCAGCCCCGCCGAGTCGGCCCGCCTGATCGCCGGCGCCCCCGAGGGGTTCGAGCTCTACAGCGGCGACGACGGCCTGACCCTGCCGCTGCTGTCGGTGGGCGCGGTCGGGATGATCGGGGTGTGCACCCACTGGGCCGCCCGGGAGATGGGCGAGATGATCGCCGCGTACACCAAGGGCGACGTGGAGGCCGCCCGTCGTGTGAACGCGGCGCTGTTGGAGTCCTACGACTTCGAGACCGGTGACCTCACTCCGAACCCCTTGCCGGCCAAGGCCATGCTCCGGGCCCTCGGCCTGCCGGCGGGCCAGTGCCGCCTGCCCATGGGACCCGCTCCCGCCGGGCTGGAGGAGCGGGCGCTCGAGGTGTGGCGGAACCTCGGCCGCGAGCTGTCGGCCTGACCATGGCGCCGCCCATCCGCATCACCTTCCTCGGCGGCCTCGGCGAGATCGGCCGCAACTGCGCCGTGCTCGAGCTCGAGGAGCGCCTGCTGCTCATCGACTGCGGCCTCATGTTCCCCGACCTCGACATGCTGGGCATCGACCTCGTGCTGCCCGACTTCGAGTACCTGCGGCGCAACGCCGACCGGGTCGTGGGCTGCATCGCCACCCACGGCCACGAGGACCACGTGGGGGGCCTGTCGTTCCTGCTGCGGGAGCTCTCGTTCCCGGTGTACGGCTCGGCCCTGACCCTGGCTCTGGCCCGCAACCGCATCGAGGAGGCAGGCCTGCTGGGTCGCACCGAGCTCATCGCGGTGCGCGACGGCGAACGGCGCATGATCGGGCCCTTCGACTGCGAGTTCATCCCCGTCACCCACTCGGTGCCCCACGGCTTGGCCACCGCGTTCCACACCCCGCAGGGCGTGATCCTGCACACCGGCGACTTCAAGCTCGACCTGACCCCGGTCGACGGCCGCACCACCGACCTGGCCCGCATCGGCTCGCTGGCCGACCAGTACGGGATCCGGCTGCTGCTGTCCGACTCCACCAACGCCGACGAGAAGGGCCACTCCCGGTCGGAGTCCAGCGTGGGCACGGTGCTCTACGACCTCTTCCACGCCTACGAGGGTCGGCGCATCATCACCACCTGCTTCGCCAGCCACATCCACCGCGTGCAGCAGCTCGCGGATGCCGCCCTGGCCTTCGGGCGCACCATCGCCACCATGGGCCTGTCGATGAAGAAGAACGTGCGGGTGGCCCGCGAGATGGGCCTGCTGCACATCCCCGACCACGCCCTGCGCGACATCGACGACGTGCGCGACATCGACCCGGCCAAGCTGTGCGTGATCTCGACCGGCTCGCAGGGCGAGCCCATGTCGGCGCTGTCGCTCATGGCCGCCAACCAGAACAAGTGGCTGCGGGTCGGCCCCGACGACGTGATCATCATGAGCTCGCACCCCATCCCGGGCAACGAGGCCAACGTCTCCAAGGTCATCGACGGCATGGTCCGCCTGGGGGCCGAGGTCGTGCACAGCGGCATCGACGACGTGCACGCCACCGGCCACGCCAAGCAGGAGGAGCTCAAGACCGTCCTGTCCATCACCCGGCCCGACTGGTTCGTGCCGGTGCACGGCGAGTATCGCCACCTGGTGTCGCACGCCCGGCTGGCCCGCCAGATGCGTGTCCCGGCAGACCGGGTGGTGGTGGCCGAGGACGGCGACCAGCTCACCCTCACCGACGAGGGTCTCACCCGCGCCGCCCGGGCCGTGCCCGCCGGCTACCTGTACGTCGACGGCATCGTGGGCGACGTGGGCACGGGTGTGCTGCGAGACCGGCGGGTGCTGGCCGAGGAGGGGGTCGTGGTCGTCGTGGTGGCGGTCGACGTGACCACGGGCGCCATCATCACCGGTCCCGAGGTCATCACCCGGGGCTGGGTCTACGCCCCCGAGGCCGAGGACCTGCTCGACCAGTGCGCCGACGCCGTCCGTGACGCGGTGAAGGTCACGTTCCAGAACGAGGGCACCGACATCGAGAGCCTGCAACGGGCGGTGCGCCGCGCCGCCGGGCGGTTCGTGAACGAGCAGACCCGCCGCCGACCCATGATCGTGCCCGTGGTGATGGAGGCGTAGGCGGCGCCGGCTACTCGTGGGCGATGGCCTCGAGCACGTTCAGCCGTGAGGCCCGCCACGCCGGGAACAGCGCCGCCACCACGCCCAGTCCGGCCGACAGGAGCACCAGGAACACCAGCCACACGTAGGGCACCGTGATCCTCGCCACCACCTCGTCGGGCAGCGCCGTGCCCAGCACCCAGCCGAAGGCCAGGCCGATCACCACCCCCAGCAGCGCGCCGAAGATGGCCACGATGACCGCTTCGACCACCACCATGCGGGTGACCTGGCGCCGCTCCATGCCCACGGCCCGCAGCAGACCGAGCTCGCGGGTTCGCTCCACCACCGACAGCGCCAGGGTGTTGGTGATGCCGATGATGGCGATGGCGACGGCCAGCAGCAGGAACACGACGATGACGCCCAGGATCAGGTTGAGCTGGCTGAGCTGGGCCGCCTCGTACTCGTCGCGGTCCTGGACCTCGATCTGCGGGTACGACTCGGTGATGCGCTCGATGGCGGCACGGGCCTGTTCGGCGGTGGAGCCCTCGGCGGTCTTGGCGGCGACGAAGAAGTCGGTCTGGTCGGCGAAGTTCTCGCTGTGGGTCTGCAGGTCGATGATCCAGTTGCCCAGCACGCTGGCGTCGGCGTAGACGGCGACCACCGGCAGCTCGACCTGGCCCGTCTGCTGGAACGTGACCGTGACGGTGTCGCCGGGGCCGACACCCAGGTCCCGGGCCGGATCCTCGTGGATGAGCAGGCCGCGCTCGGCGCCCTCCAGCGTTCCCTGCTGCACGTCGAGCTCGAACAGCTCGTCCGCCACACCGAGGTCGACGGCGAAGACGTCCTTCACGCTGTCGTCGACCTGCATCGCCCCGAAGCGGCCACCGGTGACCGACGTGAGCTCGGGCGCCTCGGCCATCTGCTCGGCGACCTGGTTGCTGAACCCGTAGAAGGCCTGCGGCCCGCCGGACACGTACCAGTCGGCGGTGATGCCCTTGCCGAGGACGTCGACGAAGGTCTCCCGGATGGAGGTCCCCACGACCAGGGTGGTGCTCACCAGCGAGATGCCGATCATGAGCGCCGCGGCGGTGAAGGCGGTGCGTGTGGGTTCGCGGGCCGCGTTCTCCTGGGCCAGGCGGCCGGGCCGGCCGAACCCGCGGGAGAAGGGCGCGCCCACGATCTCGGACACCGGGCCGGCCACGGCGGTGCTGGCGAGCGCCGCGCCGATGAAGACCGACAGCGCGCCGACGATGTAGCACACCAGCAGCGGGAGCGTCTCGAGGTCCTGGGTGAGCGCCACGCCGATGGCGACGGCGCCGATCGCCACGACGAGCCCGCCGATGATGCCGAGGCTGCGCAGCGTGCCCAGGCGCAACCGGTAGCCGGCGCGCAGGCCCGCCACCGGGGGCACATGGGTGGCGGTCCACGCGGGGAGCAGCGCCGACAGCACCGTCGCGCCGACGCCCACGCCGAACGCCGCCACCAGGGCCCAGGGCTTCAGCACGATGGTGGTCTCGCTGGTCCCTGCACCGATGGCGTTCAGGATCGTGTTGAGCGCCACGGCGACCACGATCCCCCCGGCGAACCCGATGATCGACGCCACCAATCCGACCACCAGCGCCTCGCCCAGCACCGAGAAGGCGACCTGGCGCTGGCTGGCGCCGATGGCGCGCAGCAGGGCGAGCTCGCGCACCCGCTGGCCCACGATGATGAGGAAGGTGTTGAAGATGAGGAAGGCCGACACGAACAGCGTGACGCCGGCGAAGCCGAGCAGGACGTTGCCGAAGATGTCGACGATCTGGCCGGCGCTCTGCTGGCTCTCGCCCACCACGGTCTCGTTGTCCACCACCTCGACGCCGTCGGGCAGGAGGGGCTCGATGGCGGCCTGCACCGCGACCGGATCGGCGCCGTCCTCGAGGCCGATGGCGATGTCGCTGGCCTGGCCCTCGAGGTTGAACAGGCGTTGGGCCTCCGGGAACGTGAAGGCGATGATGGTGGCGCCGGCCAGGCTGTTGGACTCGCCGAAGGTGAACACGCCGGTGATGCGGTAGCCGTCGGGGCGCTCGGGGTCGGGGCTGCGCGGGGTCTGCACCTGCACGGTGTCGCCCACCCCGAAGCCGCTGCGGTCGGCCAGGTCCTTGTCGATGGCGATCTCGTCGCCGGCGACGGGCTTCGCGCTGCCCTCCTCGAAGGTCACCTGCGACAGCTCGTCGCTCGGGCTCACACTCACGCCGAGCGGCGGTCCGCCCATGGCGGCGACGGGATCGCCGTCCGCGTCGATGAGCAGGGCGGGGAGCCCTCCGGCGTTGGGTACCACGTTGGCGACGCCGTCGACGGCCTCGATCTGGGGGACCAGGTCGTCGGGCACGGGTGCCCGGGCACCGAAGGGCCCCTCGTCGAAGCGCTCCTCGGCCCGCACCGTCAGGTCGATGCCCTGGTTGATCTCGGCGAAGAGCGTGTCGAACTGGGCTCGCACGCTGTCGGTCAGCACCAACGCACCGACCACGAAGGCGACGCCGGTCACCACGGCGAGCGTGGTCAGGGCCAGTCGCAGCTTGTGCTGGAGGAGTCCCTTCAACGTGACGCGCAGCATCGACCGCGAGGCTAGACGAGTACGCTCCCGGGCCGTGCCTGGCCTGGACCGCGACCTGCTGATCGCCGCCCTGCCCGGCTACGACGTCGGCGCCGAGCTGGGTCGTGGCGGTTGGGGCATCGTGTACGCGGGTAGCCATCGCCAGCTCGGTCGCCAGGTGGCCATCAAGGAGCTGCCGCGGGCCTTCGGCGCCGACCCCGATCAGCGCCGACGCTTCCTGGCCGAGGCCCAGCTCGTGGCGGGCATGGACCACCCGCACCTGGTGCGCATCTACGACTACGTCGAGCACGAGGGCCTGTGCGCCATCGTCATGGAGCTGCTCACGGGCGGCACCCTCTGGGATCGCTTCACCGACCGGGGCCTGCGCTGCGACGAGGCGCTGGCCGTCGTGCTGGCCACGTGCTCGGCGCTGGTCGCTGCCCACGAACAGGGGGTCCTGCACCGCGACATCAAGCCCGAGAACGTGATGTTCTCCGACAAGGGCGTGGTCAAGCTGACCGACTTCGGCATCGCCAAGGTGCTCGACGCCACCGACACCGTCACGACCGCGGCCGGCGTGGTGGTGGGGACCCCGGCCTACATGGCCCCGGAGCAGGCCACGGGCGGACCGCTCTCGCCCGCCACCGACGTCTACGCCCTGGCCGTCGTGCTCTACGAGCTGCTGGCCGGTCGGCTGCCCTACCCGGAGGTCGACACGCCGCTGGCGCAGCTCCTGCAGACCGTGCAGGCCGAGCCGGAACCGCTGGCGCACGCCGCCCCGCAGCTCCCCGAGGCGCTGGGAGCGGTCGTGCAGCGGGGTCTGGCCAAGGACCCGGCCGAGCGCTGGCCCACGGCGGACGCCTTCGCCCGGGCGCTGGCGGTGGCCGCCACCGACGCGCTGGGGGCGGGGTGGCTGCGGGCCACCGGGATCACCGTCGCCGGTCTCGACGACGTGGTGGCGCTCACGGAGCGGGCGGGCGGCACCCGGCCCACCATCGCACCGGGCTCGCTGCAAGCCGTGGCCGCCGCCACGACGGGCCATGTGCGCTTCGCCTCCGAGGCGGTGCAGACCGACGGGCAACGGGTGCCGTCGGTGGAGTCGTTCCAGTACGCGCCGCCGCCCCGGCCTCCGGTGCCGCTGCCGCCCCGTCCGCCGACCTTCGCGGAGGCCGCCGCGGGCCAGTCGGGTCAGGTCGGGCAGACGGTGCCCGGCGCCGGACCGGCAGGTGGGCTCCCGGCCGGATCGTCCACGACGGGCGGGGGGTCGGGTGGACGGGGCCGCACGGCGCTGCTGGTGGCGGCGATCGTGGTGGTCGCGGCGCTCCTGGCGGGCATCGCCGCCGTCGTGGCCCTGGGTGGAGGGGGCGGTGAGGACGAGACCGCGGCGACCGACCGGTCCACGACCACCACTGCGCAGGCCGGAGGCGGGTCCGGCGACGGCGACGACGGCTCCGACGAGCCGACGACGACCACCACACCGTCCTCCGGAGCAGAGCTGGCCGTCACCGCCGAGCAGGAGGCCGCCTTCCGCGGCCTGTGCGACGCCAACGACGTGACCGACGTGCGCTGCTCGTGCGTGCTCGACAAGGTGGCGACGCAGCTCACCGCCACGCAGTGGGAGGAGGCGCTCGACCTGGCCCTGGCGGAGGACGGCACCCTCACCGACGAGCTGTTGGCGCTGTTCGAGGCCTGTGTCGCCGAAGGCCAGTAGCCGGCGTTACCCTCGGCGTCCATGTCCCGCACCCTGATCGCCGAGGCGGGTGAGCAACTGCTCGACCGCCGGGAGCAGCTCACGCTCGACCAGCTCGCCGCCCTCGCCGAGGTCCCCGACACCTCGATCCCGTCGCTGACGGCCCTCGCCCACGAGGTGCGCCTCGCCTGGTGCGGGCCCGAGGTGGAGGTCGAGGGCATCCTGTCGGCCAAGACCGGCGGGTGCCCCGAGGACTGTCACTTCTGCAGCCAGTCCTCCCGGTTCGAGACCCCCGTTCTGGCCACGCCGTTCCTCGACGCCGACGAGGTGCTGCGAGCCGCGGAGGAGACCGCCCGGCTCGGTGCCTCGGAGTTCTGCATTGTGTTGGCGGTGCGTGGCCCCGACGAGCGCACCATGCGGCGCATCCTGGAGCTGGTGCCCCTGGTGCGCGACCGGGTGGGCATCAACGTGGCGGTCAGCGCCGGCATCCTCACCGACGACCAGGCCCGCCGCTTCGCCGAGGGCGGCGTGCACCGCTACAACCACAACCTGGAGACGGCCCGCTCCTACTTCCCGCAGATCGTCACCACCCACAGCTTCGAGGAGCGCTTCGAGACGTGCCGTCTGGTGCGCGAACACGGCATGGAGCTGTGCTGCGGCGTGCTGCTGGGCATGGGGGAGACCCCCGCCCAGCGCATCGAGCTCATCGGCCAGCTCCGTGAGGTGGAGCCGGCCGAGGTGCCGGTGAACTTCCTGAACCCGCGTCCGGGCACCCCGCTCGGCGACCGGCCGCTGGTGGAGCCCCTGGAGGCCCTCCGCTGGATCGCCCTGTTCCGCCTCGGCCTGCCCTCGGTGATCCTGCGCTATGCCGGGGGCCGGGAGGTCACCCTGCGCGAGCTGCAGGCCCTCGGCCTCACGTCGGGGATCAACGCCCTCATCGTGGGCAACTACCTCACCACGCTGGGGCGCTCGCCGGAGGCCGACCTCCAGATGCTGGAGGACCTGCGCATGCCCATCGGGGCGCTGTCCAAGGTCCTGTAGGGCCGCGGCGATGGGTTCGGAGACGGACCTCCCCGGGGGCGTGTCGCCGCCGGCGGAGGGTGCGTTCTGCTGTTGGTGCGGCCGCAGCGCCGGATCCTGCGACGGCGCCGCGTGCCGGCGTGCGCTCGATCCGCCCCGGTTCTGCCCGGTCTGTGGCCGGCGGTTGCGGGTGCTCGTCACACCCTCGGGCATGACGGCCTCCTGTGGGGAGCACGGCCCGCTGGCCGAGTGACGCCGCCGCGCCTCCGTTCCCGTCGAAATCTCGTCACCCGACCCCGGAAGGCGGGGCTGGGTGACGAGATTTCGCATGTGGTGGGGTGGGGAGAGGACGCAGGCGGTGACCGCCGGCGTCGGGTGATGGTCACCGTCGTCGGCCGGCGCGCGCCCTAGGCTGTGGGGCGACACCGGGGCGTGGGCACGGGGCCGCCGTCGGTGCACCGCTGTCCGCCCGCGTCCGGAGTTGGTGCAACCGTGGCAACCAAGACCTCCCGCCCATCGAGCAAGTCCCGTGCGTCGGGCACGAGCCGCGCCGCGAAGGGCCCGACGAAGGGCCGCTCCTCGGGTGCCACCCGCTCGGGCGCAGGACGCACCCCGAAGACCTCCGGCCGCCCGGCCTCATCGGGGCGGGGCTCGGGTCCGACGCCGGAACCGGGGAGCGGGCTCGTCGCCAACGCCGTGCGGCAGGCCTTCGACGGTCACGGCCACGACGTGAGCGGCCTGCTGCTCATCGCTCTCGGCGTGCTGAGCGGACTCGGGATCTACGGTGACTGGGCCGGCCCCGTCGGCGCGGGTCTGGCCACCGCAGCCCACGCCCTCGTCGGTGGTCTGGCCTACCTCGCGCCGCCGGCGCTGGTCGTGCTCGGGGTCGTGCTCGTGCGTGGCCCGCGTGGGGGGGACGAGGCGCCCAGCCTGCGTCCCTTCGTGGCCACGACCCTCCTGGTGATCGCCACCACCGGCATCCTGCACCTGCTCGGCGAGCAGCCGGCCCTCGACTCGGGGGCCGACGTGCTGGGCGACGCCGGCGGCTACGTGGGCGCGACCACGGGGGAGCCCCTGGTGTCGCTGCTCGATGTCTGGGGGGCGGCGCTGGTCTATGCGGTCGTCGGTCTCATCGGCCTCGTCGTGCTGAGCGGCACGCCGGTGCGGGTGGCCGCCGGGCGCACCGCCGACGGGCTGCGACCCCACGCCGGCTGGCTGCGCCGGGGCTGGGACAACCTCTTCGAGCTGGGCCCGGTCGCGTCGACAGACGGACACACCGACACCGAGCCGGACACCCCCATCGACCTGCGTGACGGCGAGCCGGCCCCGTCAGAGCCCGCCGCACCGACCGTGCTGGTGGCGGGCGAGGCGCAGCAGCCCGCCAGGAAGCGACGCAAGAAGGCCGAGGACACGACCGGGACCGAGCCCCACGCGCCCCCGGTGCCCGACGAGGCGGTGGAGGGCGAGCAGCTCGCCATCGACCTGGGTCCGGCCGCCAAGGGCAGCCCCTGGAAGCTGCCGGCGCTCAAGCTGCTCGACCGCTCCAAGGGCCAGTCGGTCGACACCGCCGCGGTCGAGGCGCTCGGCCACACCCTCGAGGACGCGCTCGCCGCCCACGGGGTGGAGACCAGGCTCGTGGGCATGGTCGTGGGCCCGACCGTGACCCGCTACGAGCTCGAGCTGGGTCCGGGTGTGAAGGTGGCCCGGGTGACGAGCCTGCACAAGGACATCGCCTACGCCATGGCATCGCCCGACGTGCGCATCCTGGCCCCCATCCCCGGTCGGCAGGCCATCGGCATCGAGGTCCCGAACCAGGAGCGGGCCGTGGTCACGCTGGGCGACATCCTCGCCTCCGAGGAGGCTCGCCGGGCCTCGCACCCGCTCGAGGTGGCGATCGGTCGCGACATCAACGGCCGATCGGTGCTCGTGAACCTGGCCACCATGCCCCACGTGCTCATCGCCGGCGCCACCGGTGCCGGCAAGTCGAGCTGCATCAACTCGCTCATCACGTCGGTGCTGATGCGCTCCACCCCCGACCAGGTGCGCCTCATCCTGGTGGACCCCAAGCGGGTCGAGCTGGGCCAGTACAACCGCCTCCCCCACCTGCTCACCCAGGTGGTCACCAACCCCAAGAAAGCCGCCAACGCCCTGTCGTGGGCGGTCAAGGAGATGGAGCGGCGCTACGACCTGCTCGCCGAGATGGGCTTCCGGGACATCAACGGCTACAACGGCGCCTACGACCGCGGCGAGCTGCGCGGCGACGCCGAGGACGGCGTGACCTACGAGCGCCTGCCCTACATCCTCGTGGTGGTCGACGAGCTGAACGACCTCATGATGGTGGCGGCCCGCGACGTCGAGGAGTCGATCTGCCGCATCGCCCAGATGGCACGGGCCGTGGGCATCCACCTCGTCATCGCCACCCAGCGCCCGTCGGTGAACGTCATCACCGGCGTCATCAAGGCCAACATCCCGGCTCGCCTGGCCTTCGCCGTGTCGAGCCTGGCCGACAGCCGGGTGATCCTCGACCAGCCGGGTGCCGAGCGTCTCGTGGGCAAGGGCGACATGCTCCTGCTCGGCCCGTCGTCGTCCATCCCGCAGCGCATCCAGGGCTGCTGGGTGTCCGAGAAGGAGGTGCGCACCGCGGTCGGCGCGTGGCTCCGGCAGGCTCCCGAGGCCCAGTACCTCGATGGCGTCGAGGGCGCTGGTGACGACGACGACCCGGTCACGGGCGGGTCGAGCATCGGCGGCGGCAGCGGCGACGACGACGATGACGACCTGCTGTGGCAGGCCATGGAGCTGGTGGTGCGCTCCCAGCTCGGCTCCACGTCCATGCTGCAGCGCAAGCTGCGGGTCGGCTTCGCCCGGGCGGGCCGGCTCATGGACCTGCTGGAGCAGCGCGGCGTGGTCGGCCCGTCGGAGGGATCCAAGGCCCGGGCGGTGCTCATGACGCCCGAGGAGCTCGACGAGCTCCTGTCCGACCGGGCCTGACGGCCCTCGCAGGACGGCCGGCATGGTCCTGGCGGCGCTGGCCAGCCTCGCCGGCCTGGCGCTGCTGGCCACGCTGGCCGACCAGTTCGTGATGGGAGCGGCCCGGCTGGCCGCGGTGCTGCGCGTCTCGCCGGTGGTGGTGGGAGCGGTCGTGGTGGGGTTCGGCACCAGCGCACCCGAGGCCGTGGTGTCGGCCCTGGCTGCCTCGGGCGGCGATCTGGAGCTCGCCGTGGGCAACGTGGCCGGGTCGAACGCGGCCAACGTCTCGCTGGTGCTGGGGTTGGCCGCCGTGCTGGTCCCCCTGGGGGTGGCCTCGGGCACGCTGCGCCGCGAGGTGCCCCTGGCCGCCGGCGCCTGCGCGGCGTTCGCCGCGCTGGCCTGGAACGGCCTCAGCCGGCTCGACGGGCTGGTGCTCCTCACGCTGCTGGCGGTGGCGCTGGCGGTGGTGATCCGGGGCGGTCGCTCCGGCGAGGAGGAGCTCAGCGAGGAGGTCGACGAGTTCGTCGCCGACGACGCCGCCATCCGCCCCGGTCGCGAGGCAGGGCGGGTCCTGCTCGGCCTGGTCGGCATCCTGGCCGGCGCGCAGCTGCTCGTGTGGGGCGCCGAGACCATCGCCGAGGAGCTGTCGGTGCCGCCGGTGGTCATCGGGCTCACCGTGGTCGCCATCGGCACCTCGCTGCCGGAGCTGGTGACCGCCGTGGTGGCCGCCCGCCGGGGTGAGGACGAGCTCATCGTGGGCAACGTCGTGGGCAGCAACCTCTTCAACAGCCTGGGCGTCGCCGCCGCGGCGGCCTTCGCCGGCCCCGGCGGCTATCCCGATCCCGGCTCGGTGCACCTCGCGCTGGTGTCGATGGCGGTGCTGGTGGTGCTGTCGTGGGTGTTCATGGGGCGCCGGCTGCAGGTCACCCGCGGCGAGGGCATCGCCCTGCTGGTCTCCTACGGGGCGTCGCTGGTGGTGGTGGCCGTCGTCGGGCGGTAGCCGAGGCCGTGGCGGGCGCCGCTCGTCCCAGGGGTCGGGCAGCGTGGTAGGAAGAGCTTCATGGGGGAGACACGAGAGCTCGCGTCCGGACTGCTGTTCCCGGAAGGGCCGGTGGCCATGCCCGACGGCAGCGTCGTGCTCACCGAGATCGCCCGGGGCACGCTGACCCGGGTCGGCGCCGACGGATCCGTCGACGTGGTCGCCGACTGCGGCGGCGGTCCCAACGGCGCTGCGATGGGCCCGGACGGCAGGATGTACGTCGCCAACAACGGCGGCCGGTTCGCGTTCCACGACCTCGGCGGCATGCTCGTGCCCGGCCACGCCCCGCCCACCTGGACCGGCGGCTCGATCCAGCGGGTGGACCTCGACACCGGCGAGGTGGAGACCCTCTACGAGAGCTGCGACGGTGAGCACCTGCGCGCGCCCAACGACCTCGTGTTCGACGCCCACGGCGGCTTCTACTTCACCGACCACGGCCTGCGCACCGACGACCGGGTGGAACTGACCGGCGTCTACTACGCCAAGGCCGACGGCTCGGAGATCCGCGAGGTCGTGGCGGGTCTCGACTCCCCGAACGGCGTGGGTCTGTCGCCGGCGGGCGACAAGCTGTACGTGGCCGAGACCCACACCGGCCGGGTGTGGAGCTGGGATGTGACCGGGCCCGGCGAGATCGCTCCCGGGATACCGCTGCCCTACGCCCACGGCGGGGCGCTGCTGCACGGCGCCCCCGGGCTGCAGCTCTTCGACTCCCTCGCCGTGGACGGTGAAGGCTGGGTGTGCGTGGCGACCATCCAGAACGGCGGCATCACCGCCATCTCGCCCGACTCGACCCACGTGGAGCACACCGCCTTCGAGGACCTGATCGTCACCAACATCTGCTTCGGCGGCGAGGACCTGCGCACGGCCTACGTGACGCTGTCGTCGACGGGTCGTCTCGTGGCGACCGACTGGCCGCGGCCGGGTCTGCGCCTCGCCCACTGAGCCGGTGGGGCGCATCGGCGTCGCGCACACGAACGGCGGCGGCCTCAGGCGAGTCGGGCGGGGCGGTGCTCGCGGTAGGCGACGAGCAGCTCGGTGCGGGTCGCGTCGGGCAGCCGCTTGACCGCCTCGCGCACCGTCACCCCCGACGCCCGACCGGTGCGGGGGGCCAGCCACGCGGCCACCAGCTCGGGTCGCCGTCGGCTGGTGTCGCGCAGGACCCACCCGATGGCCTTGCGGATGAAGAACTCCCGCTCCTCCAGCAGGCGATCTGCGTAGCCGGCGAAGCGCTCCCAGTCGCCCCGGCCCTCCCGCAGCGGGACCAGCAGTGCCAGCAGGGCCGCCCGCCGCAGCCAGACGTCGTCGTCGGCCACCCATCGGTCGAGCACGTCGAGCGCCTCCGGGTGGGCCTCGAGCAGGGGACCCACCACCGACGCGGCCAGGTTGTCGACCAGCGCCCAGGTCCGGGACTCCCGCAGCAGGCGCTCCAGGACGGGCAGGTCGTCGGGAGCGAGCAGCCCGACGTCCATCTCGAGCAGCTCCACCGCGGCAGCACGACGCTCGTGGACCGGGTCCGTCGCGGGCTCGTCCCACAGGAGCAGCACGGCGGCGACCACCCGATCGTGGGCGAGCGGGCCCGCGGCACGGACCTCGGTTCGCACGATCCGACGGAGGGCGGGGACGGTGACCCCGTAGTGGACCAGGTCGGACTTGAGGTAGCGACGCTCCTGGTCGGCCCGATCGGGGTCGCCCGCGGCGCGCAGCGCGGCGTCCACGGCTGCCACGAAGGCCCCGGCCGAGCGTGCGGGGGAGGTTGCCGGCGTCGGCTCGGCCGGTCGGGACGAGCGGGGCACGAACGGAGCCTACGCTCGGTCGGTGCGCTGGACGATCCACGGAGAGCGGTCCCTCTACGAGAGCGAGTGGGTGAACCTGCGCCTCGTCGACGTCGAGCTGCCCGGCGGCGAGCGCTTCGAGCACCACGTCGTCCGCCTGCCCCGACCGGCGGTGGGCACCGTGGTGCACGACCCGGACCGGGGCGTGCTGCTGTTGTGGCGCCACCGCTTCATCACCGACACCTGGGGCTGGGAGGTGCCTGCCGGGCGGGTCGAGTGGGACGAGACCGACGAGCAGGCCGCAGCCCGCGAGACCCTCGAGGAGACCGGTTGGCGCCCTGGTCCGCTCCGCCCGCTCACCGCCTGGTTCCCCTCGAACGGGTTGTGCGACCAGCGCTTCAGCGCGTACCTGGCCGATGGCGCCGAGCACGTGGGCGACCCGGTGGACCGTCACGAGGCGGAACGAGTGGAGTGGGTGCCGACCGATGAGCTCCACGCCGCGGTGGCGGCGGGTCAGGTGACCGACGGCCTGTCGGTCACCGCACTGTGCTTCGCCTTCGCCACCGGTGCGTTGGTCTGATCGGTCGGGCCCCGCTGGATGGCACGGGCGTGCAGGGTCGACGTCGCCCGATCGATCCGCCGACTCGTGAACCGTTCAGCGGTCTCGCGACGTCAGATGAGGTGAGCCGGCCCTGCGCCGGAGCGACCCTGCACCCCGGAGCACCCCATGGTCCCGACGACGACCGCACCGCCACCGATTTCGCCGGCCCTCCCCGCCTGGCACCAGGGCTGGGCCCCACCGCCCGATCGCGCGAGGCCGAGCCCGGTGTCCCCGTCACCCTCCGGGCGTCGGCGACGGTGGGCCACCGCAGCGCTCGTCCTCGTCGTGGCCGTGGGGTTCCTGGCCGGTATCGGATCGGCCGGCGCCGTGGTCGTGGGCTTCGCGGTGCTCACCCCGCTCGAGCGGCTCTTCCGCCGCCACCCGTACGCCGTGCGTCGTCCCGGCCTGCGCACCGATGTGCTCCATCTGCTGTTCACCGGCGCGCTGCAGTCGGCGGCGACGGTGGTGGCCATCGTGCCGGTCGCGCTGGTGCTGTGGCCGCTGCGCGATCCCCGTGAGCCGGGGCTGGCCAGCACCTGGCCGTGGTGGGTGCAGGCGCTCGTGGGTCTCGGGCTGTTCGAGCTCGTCGGCTACTGCTACCACCGGGCCAGCCACGAGATCCCCCTGCTGTGGCGGTTCCACGCCGTGCACCACTCCAGTCGACAGCTCGACTGGATCGCTGCGGCCCGGCTGCACCCCCTCGAGGGCTTCTTCGCCGGCCTGTTCATCGCCCCCGCCTTCCTGCTGCTCGGCCTCGGTCCGGTGCAGCTGGGTGCGGTCACCGTCGCCCTGCAGATCTGGGCGATCCTGCTGCACGCCAACGTCAGCTGGCGCCTCCGGTTCCTCGACGGCGTCATCGGCACGCCCGAGTACCACCACTGGCACCACAGCAACCATCCCGAGGCCTGGGACCACAACTACTCGGGGCTGCTGCCGGTGCTGGACCGCGTCTTCGGGACCTACTACCAGCCCGAGGACCGGCGGCCCGAGGTCTACGGGATCGCCATGCCGGTGCCCGACGGGTGGTTGGCCCAGCTGGCCCAGCCGTTCCGTCGGGCGCCCCGGTCGAGCCGCGCCGTCGGTGCGCTGCGGGCCACCATGGGGGACGCCGGGGGTTGAGGCTCCCGTGCGTACCCCGACCATGCGCCCGCCCCCTCAGCAGCCGCTCCCACCTCCACCCCTCGGGGACGCCGAGCTGTTGGCTCGGGTCGCCGCGGGGGATCGCAGCGCGCTCGCCGAGTTGTATCGCCGCCACGCCGGATGGTTGACGGCGCGGCTGCAACGACGCTGCACCGATCGGGAACTGGTCGACACGTCGCTCCAGGAGACCTTCCTGGCCGTGTGGCGCCGTGCCGGCTCCTTCCGTGGCGAGGGTGACGTCGGAGCGTGGTTGTGGTCGATCGCGGTGCGCAAGCTCGTCGACGAGCTCCGTCGCCGTCGCCCCGAACCCGTCGACCCGGTGGTGTTCGCCGCACCCGTGGGGTCGGCTCCGACGCCCGGTGGCGTGCCCGTACCCGGTGCCACGGCGACCCGGTCGCAGCCGTCGGCCGAGGCCGAGGTGCTGGCCCGCGGCATCGGCGACCTGAGCGACGCCTTCACCCGCCTGCCCTCCGACCTCCAGCAGGTCCTGCTGGCCACGGCGGTCGACGGACTGACCACGCGCGAAGCGGCTCGGCTGCTCGGCATCCCGCACGGCACCGTCAAGACCCGCCTGGCGCGCGCCCGCACCCGCATGCAGGAGCACCTGCCATGAGCCCCGTACCCCCGCCCGCGCCCCCGTCGCCGTCCGCCGTTCCGGACCCGGGCCACCCCTCGGACGCGGTCCTGAGCGACTACGCGACGCAGCGTGTCGGCAGCGCCGTGGCGGTGGCGGTGGAGCTGCACCTCGAGCGGTGCCCCGGCTGTCGCCACGCCGTCAACGCCGCCGCCGCACCCGAGCGGATCGCGCACAACTGGACGGCGATCGAGGCGGAGCTGGCCGTGCCCCGGCGAGGGATCGTGGAGCGGAGCCTGGTTCGCCTCGGACTGTCGGTGGACACCACCCGGCTGCTGCTCGCCACGCCTTCGCTGCGGCGGTCGTGGTGGTTGGCCATCGCCGCCTGTCTGCTGTTCGGACTGGGCGCCGCCGACCCCGACCGGCCCGAGGCCAGCATCCAGCTGTTCCTGGTGCTGGCGCCCGTCATCCCGGTGGTGGGGGTGGCCCTCGCCTACGGGCCCGGTGTGGATCCCGCGCACGAGATCACCGTCGCCGCCCCTCTCAGCGGCCTCCGGGTGGTGTTGACACGCTCCGTCACCGTGCTGGCCGTGAGCATCGTCGTCACGACCATCGCGGCCCTGGCCCTCGGTGAGGCCTACGCGGCGCGCGCCGCCGCCTGGCTGGTGCCCGCCGTGGTGCTGGCCGTGGTGTGCCTGGCGGTCATGACCGCGCTCGCCCCCCGCGTGGCCGGCGCGGTCGTCGCCGGGTCCTGGGTGGTGGCCAACCTCGCCGCGGCCGGCGTGGCCGACGACGAGCTGGTGCTGTTCGGCGGCGCCGCCCAGGTGGTGACGGCCCTGCTCGGCGTGGCCGCAGCGGCGGTCGTGGTCGCCCGACGCCGCCGGTTCGATCTCGCGGAGGTCGGTCCGTGAGGGGGCGGTCCCTCGTCGCTGCGTCCGGGCCGGCCGCGGTGGCCGTGCGCGGGGTGGGTCGCCGCTTCGGCGCCGAGGTGGCTCTCGACGACGTCTCGCTCAGCGCCCACGGCGGTGTGGTCGCGCTCCTCGGGCCGAACGGCGCGGGCAAGACCACCCTGCTGCGCTGCCTGGCCACCGTGGGCCGACCCGACGTGGGGACCGTCCACGTCGACGGCTTCGATGCCACCGACACCGTCCAGCGGATCGAGGTGCGCCGTCGGCTCGGATACCTGCCCCAGCAGGTCGGTTTCGCCGAGCGGGCCACGGTGTTCGACGTCGTCGACCATGTCGGCATCCTCAAGGAGCTGGGCCCACCGCGGGTCCGCCACGTGGCGGTGGTGCGAGCGCTGCGCGACGCGGGCCTGGTATCGCTGGCCGGACGCCGCGTGGGCACGCTGTCGGGTGGTATGCGCCAGCGCCTCGGCATCGCCCAGGCCCTGGTGGGCGAACCGAGCCTGCTGCTGCTCGACGAGCCCGCGAACGGCCTCGACCCCGAGGAGCGCCTGCGCCTGCGCGACCGGCTCTCCGAGGTCGGTGAACGTGCCACGGTCGTGCTGTCGACGCACCTCACCGAGGAGGCCGCTGCCTTCAGCCAGGTCCTCTACGTGCTCGTCGGTGGCCGCATCGTCCACGCCGGCACCCCGGCGGACCTCACCGCCACGGCTCGGGGCCGGGTGTGGATCGACTCGGCGCCCCGTCGGGACGTGCCCGGGGTCCTGCGATCGTGGCGGCTGCCGTCGGGCGCCTACCGCTGCATCGGCGATCCACCGTCCGGGGTCGTCCTCGACGAGCCCACGCTCGAGGACGCGTACCTGTTGCTCGTGGGCGGGTGCGGCCCCGCCCGGGGCCCGCAGTGAGTGGACCGGTCCCGTCCCGCACGGCCGGCGACCGCACCTGACCTACCGGTCGGTAGCATTGCGGCGATGCCTCGCTCGTTCTGGGTCGAGACGCTCGGCTGCCCCAAGAACCAGGTCGACAGCGACAAGCTCACCGGCTCGATGCTGGCGCAGGGGCTCGTTCCCGCCGACGGTCCCGACGACGCCGATCTCGTCGTGGTCAACACCTGCGCGTTCGTGGAGGACGCCCGGGCCGAGTCGATCGAGACCATCCTCACGCTGTCCGAGGTTCGTCGCCACGATGCGGAGCTGGTGGTGACGGGTTGTCTGGCCGAGCGCTACGGCGACGAGCTGGCCGCTGCCCTGCCCGAGGTCGACGCCGTGGCCGGCTTCGGGGTGCCCGTGACGCTGGGGCGTCGGCCCGACGGTGCCCGCCGGGCGATGCACGCCGGCGACGAGGGCGTCCCCGCGCTCGACCTGCTGAATCTGGCCCGGCCGGCCTCGAGCGCCCCGTGGGCCTATGTGAAGGTGGCCGAGGGGTGCGACCGGGCGTGCGGTTTCTGCGCCATCCCCAGCTTCCGGGGTCCCCAGCGGTCCCGCGCCGTGGCCGACGTGCTCGCCGAGGTCGACCAGCTGGGTGCCGTCGAGATCGTGCTCGTGGCCCAGGACCTCGCCGCCTACGGGCGCGACCAGGGCCGTGGCGAGCGAGCCATCGTGCCCCTGGTGCGGGCCGTGGCCGAGCGGGTGCCCCGGGTGCGTCTGCTGTACCTGTATCCCGCCGACCTCACCGACGAGCTGATCGGGGCCATCCTCGACACCGGCGTGCCCTACTTCGACCTCTCCCTCCAGCACGTGTCGACGCCCCTGCTCCGTCGCATGCGGCGCTGGGGCGACGGTGAGCGGTTCCTGGAGCGCATCCGCGCCATCCGGGCCGCCGCGCCCGATGCTGCCTTCCGCTCCAACTTCATCGTGGGCTATCCGGGTGAGACCGAGGACGACCACGCGCAGCTCCTGGAGTTCGTCCAGGAGGCGCAGCTCGACTGGTGCGGCTTCTTCGCCTTCTCCGAGGAGCCGGGCACCTACGCCGCCACCCTGGACGGCGTCGTGGACCCGGAACTGGTCGCCGAGCGGCTCGCCGAGCTCACCGAGGTGCAGGACCTCATCACCGCCACCCGGCGCGACGACCTGTTGGGCGAGGAGGTCGAGGTGCTCGTCGACGTGCCCGGCCAGGGCCGCAGCCATCGCGAAGCCCCCGAGATCGACGGTGTCGTCGTCGTGCCCGCGTCGCTCGAGCCGGGTACCTTCCATCGTGTGCAGATCGTCGAAGCGATCGGTCCGGACGTCGTCGGCGTGCCGGTGTCGCAACCCGGGCCGGCCTGGGCGGCGCCGTGAGGTCGGCGCAGCCGTGAGCGAGGTGCACCCTCCCGCCGACGTGGGTCCGGGCGGCTCGACCGACCACCAGTACGGGCCGTCGGCCATCGCCACCCCGGCGAACGGGGTCACGGTCCTGCGGCTGCTCATCGCCCCGATCCTGTTCGCGCTCATCGGCGAGGACGGCGCCACGTGGGCGGTGTTCGCCTTCTGGGTCGTGCTGTCGGCGAGCGACGCCGTCGACGGCTTCATGGCCCGACGCCACGGCACCACCCGCTCGGGGGCGTTCCTCGACCCGCTCGCCGACAAGGTCCTGGTGCTGGGGGCCATGTTCGCCCTGGTGTCGATCGACCGGTTCGCCCTGCTCCCGGTGGCGCTCATCGCCGCCCGGGAGATCTTCATCAGCCTGTACCGCATGTGGTGGGGTCGACGCGGCCTGGCCATCCCGGCCCGGCCGAGCGCCAAGCTGAAGACCGCGCTGCAGACCCTGGCCGTGGGAGCGGCGCTGCTGCCGTGGCTGGGTGACGCCGCCTGGGTGGCCGATGGCCTGCTGTGGGCGTCGGTGGCGGTCGCCCTGTTCAGCGCCTGGGAGTACGTGCGCGACGGCTCCCGGGCCACGACGACCATGGGCGGCTGACGGCGGCGTCCCGTGCCCCGCAGGCCGGACCCGGGTCCCGGGTGCGCCTAGGGTGCACCCATGCGTTGTGAGGTCCTCGCCGTCGGCACCGAGCTCCTGCTCGGCCAGATCGTCGACACCAACTCGTCGTGGATCGGCGAGCAGCTCGCCCTGGCCGGCATCGACTCCCTGTTCCAGACCAAGGTCGGTGACAACGCCGAGCGCATCGCGGACTGCCTGCGCCTGGCGCTCGGGCGCAGCGACGCCGTCATCGTGTGCGGCGGCCTCGGGCCCACCCAGGACGACATCACCCGGGACGTGATCGCCGAGGTGATGGGCGTCGAGCTGCGCCTCGACCCGGCGATCGAGCACCGCATCCGGACCATGTTCGAGTCCCGGTTCCGCCACATGCCCGAGAACAACCTGCGCCAGGCCATGGTCCCCGAGGGGGCGAGCACCATGGCCGAGATGCCGGGGACGGCCCCGGGCCTGGTGTGCCCGATCGGCGACCAGGTCGTGTACGCCGTGCCCGGCGTGCCCTACGAGATGAAGGAGATGGTGCTCGGCACCGTGCTGGCCGACCTGCAGCGCCGTGCCGGCGTGCGCAACGTCATCCGCAGTCGGACGCTGCGCACCTGGGGGCACAGCGAGTCCGGCATGGCGGAGCTGCTCGCCCCCTACCACGACGAGCTCGAGCAGTCCGGCCGGTGCACGTTGGCCTACCTGGCGAGCGGCATCGAGGGGCTCAAGGTGCGCCTGACCGTGAAGGCCGACACCGAGGACGAGGCCCGGCAGGTGCTCGACGACGAGACCCGGCTGGTGTGCTCGGTGCTCGGCGACGTGGTGTTCAGCACCGACGACGTGCCGATGGAGCAGGTCGTGCTCGACCTGTGCCGACGGCTCGGCCTCACGCTGGGGACGGCGGAGTCGCTCACCGGTGGTCTGATCGCCAGTCGGCTCACCGCCGTGCCCGGTGCCAGCGACGTGTTCCGGGGGAGCGTCGTGTCCTACGCCAGCGAGGTCAAGTACGACGTGCTCGGCGTGCCTCGGGGGCCGGTGGTCACCGAGGACGCGGCGGCCGCCATGGCCGAGGGCGCGTGTCGGGTGCTGGGCTGCGACGTGTCCGTCGCCGTCACCGGGGTGGCCGGACCGGCCGAGCAGGAGGGACTGCCGGTGGGCACGGTGTTCCTGGCGACGTGCGTCGGGGGCGAGGCGGCGGCGGTGCCGGTGCGCCTGCCCGGCGACCGGGAGCGCATCCGGCAGTTCGCCACCATCTCGGTGCTCAACCTGCTGCGCCAGCGCCTGCTCGCCGAGGCGTGACGGCTCGGGAACGAGTGTGCCGCGCCTGTTCGTCGCCGCCTGGCTGCCGGAGGCCGTCCTCGACCGGCTCGAGGCGCTGCCCCGGGCCGACGAGCCCGGCGTGCGTTGGACCCGACGCGACCAGTGGCACGTCACGCTGCGCTTCCTGGGCGACGCCGAGATCGACGAGGCGTCGGCGGCGCTGGCCCGTCTGGCGGCACCGGCCGCCCAGGTGGAGCTCGGGCCGCGGGTGAGCAGGCTGGGCCGCAGCGTGATCTGCCTGCCGGCCCGCGGTCTCGAGGGCGTCGCTCGACAGGTGGTCGAGCGCACCGCCGGGATCGGCGAGCCGCCCGATCCCCGACCCTTCACCGGCCACGTGACCCTGGCCCGGCTCCGTCACCGAGGTGCGTGCGGACTCGCCGGTGCGGCGTTCTCGGCTCGGTTCCCCGTCACCGAGGTGCACCTGGTGCGCAGCACCACCCTGCCGGACGGGGCGGTCTACGAGACGGTGGCGGTCCGGCTCCTGGGTTGACGGCCCGGTACGTGCCCCGGTCCCCGTCGCCTGGGCAGAACGGCCCTTGGACCCGGTTGCCGAACAGCGCACCATGCAGGGTGAGATGCGACGAAGGGAGGCCGTCATGCTCGGCGCCGTCCTCGACGTGTTCCGACTCCGCCAGTACTTCAACGCCGCCGCCCGGGTGCGTGAGTGGGGGGAGGGCCTGGTCGACGACGCGGGGCTCGTGCGCGACGTCCGCCGGGGCTTCGTGCCGCTGCCGACCGATCGCCGGGAGGCGGCGGCCCCGCCGGCTTTCCCGTCGCGCCGGGCGAGCCCCGCCGTGGCCCTGCGTGACCGTCGGGTCGGGGTGGTGGCCACAGGGGGCAGTGGCGCGTTGGCGTCGGTGGTCGGCGTCGGGAGAGCCCTCGAGGAGGTGGGTGTCCGGCCGGCGGCGCTCTCGGTGTGCTCGGGCTCCGCGCTGTTCGGGTTCCCGCTCGCCGCCGGCGTGCCCGCCGAGGAGGTCGCCCGCTTCTGTTGCGGCCTGCGACCGGAGGAGTACCTCGACGTGGACTGGCCGATGCTGGTGCGGCTCGGGCCGACGCTGGGTCGGGGTTTCGCCGGGCTGCTCCGGGGCGACCGCCTGGAGGCCACCTACCGCGAGCTGCTGGGTGGGATGACCCTGGGGGAGTTGCCCGTCCCGTGCTACGCCCCGATCTGGAGCATCGAGCACAACCGGCTGGAGCACCTCGGTCCGCGGACGTACCCCGACCTGACGGTGGCCCGAGCCGTGCGCATGGCCGTGGCGCTGCCGTTGTTCTATGAGCCGGTGGAGCTGGCGGGGGAGCGGTGGTGCGACGGCGGGATCGTCGACATCTTCCCGGTGCGGCCGGTGCTCGACCTGGCGCCCCGACTCGACGCGGTGGTGGGGGTGAACGGCTTCTACCCGCCCCGCTTCGCCGGCGAGGACGTGTCCGGCTGGGAGTCGGCACCCCTCAGCATCCTGACCGTGGCGAGCCAGGTGCGGACCTGTCAGCAGGTGGAGCTGGCGCGCGAGAACCTGGCCCGTCTCGAGGCCGCGGTGCGCACCGTCATGATCGAGCCGGTGCCCTACGAGGAGGTCCGCGGCGTGGGCTTCTACCGCCAGTTCCTCTCCACCCGGGACTGGGGCCGGTTCATGGTGGCCGGCCGCCACGAGGCGCTGCTGGCGCTGCGATCGCTGGAGCGGGCCTTCACCCGCGGGCTGTCCGGCTTCGCCGGGCCGTGACTCCCCGGCGGAGCTCGCCGCTCCCGGGTGGTCGACGCGGGCGCCGCGCCTCGCGCGTCAGGCGGGATCGATGCGCAGCAGGACACCGTGGACCACGGTGCTCGGCTCGGGCGGCTCGGTGAACCGGGCGAAGACGTGCACGGTCGACGGGGCGTCGGGCACCCGCACCGGATAGGCGAGCACGTGGTGTGCTCCGGGTCCCGTGCGGGGCAGCGCCGTCGCCGCACCGAGCTGGTCGTCGAGGTCGGCGCGGCGCAGCACGGGGTCGTCGAACTGCAGGTCGACGGTGGGGATGTCGCCGGCCCGGAGGGTGCAGTGGGCGGCGGCCATCGGCGGCGGATCCGTGGGTATGCCGAGCGCGGCGCGCATCGCGTCCTCGTCGCGTCCCGTGGTCGTGCAGAGCCGCTCGGCCAGCGTGCGCAACCGGCGGGCAGCGGTGTCGAGTTCGTGTGGCGCATGCGTGTGCAGATCAGGTCGGCGCCAGGCAGCGGGCCAGTCCTCGAGGTCTGCGAGCTCGTCGCCGTCGGCCAGGAGTGTGTAGAGGGGTTCGGCGGGGAAGTCGTCGACCCGGAGGACGTAGGTGTGGCCGTCCTCCTCGGCACGGTAGGGATGCTCGCCGTCGCCGGTCGACGTCCAGGGCAGCGGGCGGGTGAGCAGCCGGGCGACGATGGGGCGTCGCAGCGCCACGACGAGGTCGGCGAACTGCTGCTCGGTGAACTGGTCCACGTCCTTGCCGATGCCGGATTCGGAGACCTTGGCGAAGTAGCTCCGGTCGGGGACGAAGGCGCCCGACGTCACGTCCAGCACCAGCGCGTCGAGGCGTCCGTCGTCCAGCAGGACCAGCTTCACGGGGCGGTCGTTCACCGCGTAGTACCGCGGATAGTAGGTGTCGCTCACCGGCTGGCCCGCCCGGGTGGGGCCGCTCGTCGTCGCCAGGCCGCCCACGCCCCGGTCGACCACAGCGCCAGCGCCACCAGGACCGGCTGGAACACCAGGCGCACGGCCCGGGCGGCGTCGGAGTCGAGCCCGAAGGCCGCGTCGCCGTCGACGTACTGCGACACGTTGCCGGGGAAGATGGCGACGAAGAACGCGGCGCTCAGCCAGCCGAGGACGACGCGTTGGCGGGACAGCAGCACCAGCGAGGCCCCGAGCGCGACCTCGACCACGCCCGAGAGCACGACGACGAGGTCGGCGTCGAGTGGGACCCAGTCGGGCACCTGGGCGAGGAACTCCGATCGGGCCCAGGTGAGGTGGGCGAGGCCGGCCACGACCAACCCGGCCCCCAGCAGGAGGCGGACCACGTGCTGGGCGGCGGTGGGGGCGGGCGGTTCCGTGTCGGAGACGGTAGCCGCCGGGTGCGGCCCGCCGACCTAGGCCTGGCGCTGGACGCGGGTGCCCTCGAGGGTGCCGGCGTCGCGCCACTGCTCGAGGTGGGCGGCGTAGTCCATGAGCGAGCCGGGGAACACGGCGCTGCGCGCCGCCAACATCGTCCGCGACCCCTCGCTGTTGCCGTAGCTGGGCGTGCAGCTCTGGTTGTAGCGGGCGAGGGGGCCCGAGGCCGCCCACAGGATGTTCAGCCACTCGTCCTCGGCCTCGACGGTGGCCTCGATCGAGGCGATCCCTTCCGTGCGGCAGTGGTCGATCAGCCAGGCGATGTGGGCGGTCGACACCGACAGGAAGTGCACGAAGTTCAGCCCGAAGCCGGCCTGGATGAAGCTGACGACGAAGAAGTCGGGGAAGTCCGCGGTGAGGATCCCGTGCAGGGAGTGGGTGCCGTCGTGCCAGCGCTCGCTCAGGCGCACCCCGCCCCGGCCCACGGGGTCGAACCCCAGCCGGCTCACCAGGCCGGTGGTGATCTCGAACCCCGAGGCGAACACGAGCAGGTCGAGGGGGTACTCGACACCGTCCACCACCGGCCCGGCGGCGGTCATCTCGCGCACGCCCTGGCCGTTGGTGTCCACCAGGTGCACGTTGGGCAGGTTGAAGGCCTGGAGGTACTCGTCGTGGAAGCACAGGCGCTTGCAGTGCTTGCCGTACCAGGGCTTGAGCTTCTCGGCCGTCTCGGGGTCCTCGACGAGCTCGTCGATGCGGTGCCGGAAGCCCTCCATGACCTCGAAGTCGACGGCCTCGAGCCGTGCCCGTTCCTCCTCGGAGGCGGGCTCGCGCTGGGTGTCCTCCCACAGCGCCTTGCTCCACCCGTCGGCGACGAGGTCCCGGTCGGGCTGGTTGCCGGTGACCACCTCGGTGAAGTTGCGGGTGCGCTCGGCCTGCCAGCCCGGCGGCAGCGACCGGAACCACGCCTCGTCGATGGGCTGCTGGGCCCGCACCCCCACCGCGGACGGCGTGCGCTGGAAGACGTAGACCTCTTTGGCCGAACGGGCGAGCTGGGGCACGACCTGCACCGAGGTGGCGCCGGTGCCGATGATCCCCACGACCTTGTCGGCCAGGCGATCCAGGGGTTCGGTGGGGCTCCCACCCGTGTAGCCGTAGTCCCACCGGGTGGTGTGGAACGCCTTGCCGGTGAAGCCGTCGATGCCCTCGATCCCCGGCAGCTTGGCCTTGTGCATCAACCCGCCGGCGGAGACGAAGAACTGCGTGCGGATCCGGTCCCCCCGGCTGGTCGTGAGGTCCCAGCGGTGGGCGTCGTCGTCCCAGACCAGCGACTCGATCTCGGTCTGGAACAGCGCCTTGTCGTACAGCCCGAAGTGGCGGCCGAGGAGCTGCGCGTAGGCGAAGATCTCCGGCGCGCTGGCGTACTTCTCGGTCGGCATGTAGCCGGTCTCCTCGAGCAGCGGCAGGTAGATCGTGCTGTCCACGTCGCACATGCACCCCGGGTACCGGTTCCAGTACCAGGTACCCCCGAAGTCGGCGGCCTTCTCGACGATCCGGAACGACGTGATGCCCCGCTTGGACAGGTTGATGCCGGTCAGCATCCCGGCCCAACCGCCGCCGAGGACCACGACGTCGACCTCCTCGACGACCGGGTCGCGAGTGAAGTCCGGGTCGGCCCAGGGGTCCCGGTCGAGGTGGTGCTCGTCGAGCGTGTCGTACTGGGCCAGGCCCTCGTCCCGCAGGCGCTTGGCGCGCTCGGCGGCGTAGCGGGCCTTCGCCGCTTCGATCGTCGACGGGTCGGGGCTGGTCATGGTCGTCTCCCGATGGTGGGGTGATGGCGCAGCGTACGAGGTTCTCTGACGGGTCGTCAGATCCCGATCCCTCACCCTACGACGTGGCGTGCCCCGTTCGGGTCACGTCAGTCCCGCAGGCCCTTGCCGTCCAGGATCCTGGGGACGTACTTCTCCACCCGGGCAGCGCGGGTGGTGGCCTGCTTGGCGCCGGCGATGGACAGGTTGTACTCCCGCTGGCGGCCGGGGGTCAGCGCCGCGAAGGCCGCTGCGAGCGCCGGGTCCTCGTCGAGGCGGTGCCGGAGCTCCTCGACCAGGACCAGCTCCGGTGCCGGGCCCACCGCCAACCCGGCGTCCTCGACGTCGATCGCCTGCTCGACGTAGGCCCGGACGGTGTCGGCGAGCCGGTTCACGTCCTCGACCGAGGTGAACCGCATCCGCCGGGCCGAGCGCGAGTTCGGGCCCTGGTCCTCCAGTACGCCGTCGGGATCGGCCAGCAGCGCCCCCTTGAAGAACATGAGGGCCAGGAAGTCGTTCATCTCCTGCAGGATGGCGATGTTCCCGCCCCCGTGGGAGTAGCAGGGCTTGCCCCACTTGATCTGCTCGGTCAGCCCGCAGCCCAGCAGCACGGGCCGGAGGGCGGCCAGCTCCTCGGGCCACCGCTCGGAGCGACGCAGGTAGACGTCGACATCGGGATGGGTCGTCACACGGCGCATCGTAGGCCGAGCTCCCGAGGGCGGTCGCGTCCATCGCGACGGTGCGTCGACCCGGTGTAAGCGCGGGCCGGGTGTTGGGTCAGGAACACCGAACCGGTCACCGCGCCCCGGCGTGGCGTGACCACCGACCACCACCTGGTACGCGCCGGGTGGTGCAGCACGAGGAGCGTGGAGCATGCGAGGACAGCGGATCGTGGCCGCGGCGGTGCTGGTGGCGCTGGCCGGCGGGGCGCTCGCCGGCTGCGGCGGTGAAGGCGAGCAGGCCGACGACGTCGGTACGGGGGCCGGCACCGGGGCGCCCGCGGCGTCGGGAACGGCGTCGGACCCGGCCGATCCGGCCTCTGCGGGCACCGGTGCGACCGACGCCACCGGCGGTGCGTCGACCGGCTCGTCGCCGGCGGGATCGCCGTCGGACGCGACCTCGGGGCCGGTTGCGCCGCCCCCTGTGCCCTCGGGCGGCGCCTGCCCGGAGGTCCCGCAGGCTGCGGGTGCCACGGCCGAGACCACCGCCGCCGGCGACGTCGACGGCGACGGCGACCTCGACACGATCGTTGGCCACCAGGCCGGCGCCGACTGGCGGGTGCGGGTCGAGCTGGCGGCGGGCGGGAGCGCCGAGCACGTCGTCCCGGGAGCCGGCGTCGGGGCGTCCAGCGTCGTGGTCCACGGCGGCATCGACGTCGACGGCGACAGCAGCGAGGAGGTCGTGGCACGGGTGGGGTCGGGCGCAGGAACCCAGATCATCGGGCTGTTCGTGCTCCAGGGGTGTGACCTGGTCCCGGTGGTCATCGAGGAGGGGCCGGCCGAGTTCCCGGTCGGCGCGACGGTGGGCGGCATCTCCGGTGTGCAGTGCGGGGGCGGGGAGGAGTCGGAGCCGGCGTTGTTCTGGTACCAGGGCACCAGCGACGACGGTCTCACCTTCGACGTCGAGACCATCCGCTACACCCTGGACGGCGACACCCTCACCGTCGCCGGCGTCGAGCCCCCGGGGACGGCGTCGGTGGGCGACGAGCTCTACACGGCGGCGTCCACCTTCCACTGCGACGACGTGACCATCGCCTGACGGTGGTGCCGGCATCGGTCTTGCCGTGGGCGACGGTCGGGGCGATGCTGGCACCAGTTCGCCAGCGAAGGAGGGACGATGAGCGAGGAACGCATCTGGACGGTGACCGTCGTGTTCACCGAGGACCCGTCCGAGACCCGGGCCGATGCCGTGCTCCAGGTCGGGGCGACGGAGCTGCGGGGCTGGGGCCGTGCCCGGCGCAACCCTGCCGACCCCGAGGTCCCCGCGGTGGGCGAGGAGGTGGCGGCTGCCCGGGCGTTGGGCGATCTGGCCCACCACCTGCTCGAGCAGGCGGCCCACATCATCGAGAGCTGGGAGGGTCGGCCGGTCCACCTGGACGGTTGAGCGCCGATCCCGGTCGCGCCGGATCGGGCTGAGCGCGCGGCGGGCTCAGCACACGGCGGGCCCCGGCGCGGAGCCCAGCAGCGCCACCGCGGCGGCGCGTTGGCGGGGGAACTCGCCGCTGCGACCCGTGGTGAGTCGGAGCGCGCCGCGTGCGACCCCGTGGGCGACCGCGGCGCGTCCGTGCCGCCCTCCCCGCCGGTACCACACGATCACGCTCTCCACCAGGCCGAACACCAGCTCCGTGGTGAGCTCGGCGTCGACGGCGCCGCAGTCGCGCACCAGCGTGCGGTAGCCCCGTTGGAGCTTCGTGCGCTTCGTCCAGAACGGGCTGAACCGCTCGGCTCGGGCCTCGGGCAGCAGCTGCAGCGCACCGAGGTTGTGGGGGCCGGCGCACAGGTTGTCGGTGTCGCGCCAGGCCAGCGCGTAGAGCTGCACCTCGGGCCGGGCGGGCTGCTCCAACAGCCAGTGCAGGAACGCCAGCGCAGGGCTCACCGTGCGGTCGAGCAGCTCGGCCAGCAGGTCCTCCTTGGTGGGGAAGTAGTGGAACAGCGAAGGCTGGCGCAGACCGGAGGCGGCCGCCACGGCTCGGGTGGTCGTTCGGGCGTAGCCGACCGTGGAGAACAGCTTGGCCGCGGCGTCGAGGATCTCCTCCCGGGGCTCGCCGTCGCGGGCCGTGGGATCGACGCGGGGCCGCCCGACGCGGCGGACGGGCTCGGATGCCGGAACGCGTGCCACGTGGGCCAGCGTAGGCCGCGAAACACGATGTTCACGTGCCGGTACTTTTCGATCGACCGATAGAAAGCGTACGGTGGGGACGTGAGCGACACCGCCAGCACCGCAGGTGCCCGTGACCATGCCCGGTCCCAGGACGGCACCCGGGTCGTCACCATGCCCACCGTCCCGGCGACGGCGGCCGTGGACCTGCCGCCCGGTGTCGAAGCCGCCGACGTGGTGTGGGACGAGGTCGTGGCACCCGGCGGCTACGCCAGCAAGGTCGTCGACCGGGGTGTCCGGCACGTGCTCGACGCCGACGAGGCGGTGCTGCTCGGCCCGCCACCCGCCGCCGAGAGCTACCTCCGGGCGGACCTGGTGGTGGCTGCCGCGCTGCGCACCGGGGCCGAGGCCGTCCACCCGGGCTACGGCCTGCTGTCCGAGGACGCCTCCTTTGCCGAGGCCTGCGCGCAGGCTGGACTGGTCTTCATCGGCCCGACGCCCGAGCAGCTCCGGGTCTTCGGGCGCAAGCACACCGCCCGTGCGCTGGCCCGTGAGGCGGGGGTGCCGTTGCTGGCGGGCTCGGAGCTCGTGGCCGACCGCGACGAGGCGCTCGCCACCGCCGAGACGATCGGCTACCCGGTGATGCTGAAGGCATCCGCCGGTGGGGGTGGCATCGGCATGCGGCGCTGCCACGACCCCGGCGAGCTGGCGGCCGCGTTCGACGCCGTCGTGCGCCAGGCCGAGGCCAGCTTCGGTGGGGGCGGGGTGTTCCTCGAGCGCTACGTGGCGCGTGCCCGCCACGTCGAGGTCCAGGCCTTCGGCGACGGGGAGGGCGGGATCGTCCTGTTGGGCGAGCGCGACTGCTCCGTGCAGCGCCGCAACCAGAAGGTGCTGGAGGAGAGCCCGGCGCCGCTGCTCGCCGACGCGACGCGAGCCGGGCTGCTCGACTCGGCCCGGCGCCTGCTGGCCTCGGTGGCGTACCGCTCGGCGGGCACGGTCGAGTTCGTGGTCGACGTCGCCACCGGTGAGGCCGCGTTCCTGGAGGTGAACACGCGTCTGCAGGTCGAGCACGGCGTGACGGAGCTGCGCTACGGCGTCGACCTCGTCGAGTGGATGGTGCGCCTCGCCGCGGGGGAGCAGCTCGATGCCTTCGCCGTGGTGGGCGAGCCCCGGGGCCATGCGATCGAGGCACGTCTCTACGCCGAGGATCCCCTCGACGGCTTCCGTCCCTGCGCCGGGCTCGTCACCGCGGCCGAGTTCCCCGACGGGGTGCGCGTCGACACCTGGGTGGAGCCCGGCACCGAGGTCAGCCCGTGGTACGTCCCGCTGCTGGCCAAGGTGGTGGTGTGGGACGACGATCGCCCGGTGGCGCTCGCCGCACTCGACGACGCCCTGTCGCGGGTCCGCATCGGTGGTGTCCAGACCAACCGGGACCTGCTCCTGGACCTGGTGCGCCACGCCGACGTGGTCGCCGGTCAGGTGTCCACCTCGCTCGTCGACGGGGTCTCGCACCAGCCGGCGTCGGTGAGCGTGCTGGACGGCGGGCTGTTCACGACGGTGCAGGACCTGCCCGGTCGGTTGGGGTTCTGGGACGTCGGGGTGCCCCCGTCGGGTCCCATGGACGACCGGTCGTTCGCGCTCGTGAACCGCCTCGTGGGCAACCCGGAGAGCGCAGCGGCACTCGAGTGCACGGTGCTCGGTCCCACGCTGCGCTTCGAGGCCGACGGGGTCGTCGCTCTGGGGGTGCGGTCATGGACGCCGACCTCGACGGTCGGCCGCTGTCGTGGTGGACCGCCGTCCCCGTGGTGGCGGGACAGCTCCTGCGCCTGGGCGAGGTCGTGGGACCGGGGTCGCGGACCTACCTGGCCGTGGCCGGCGGCTTCGACGTGCCCGACCACCTCGGGAGCCGGTCCACGTTCGTGCTCGGAGGCTTCGGTGGCCACGCCGGGCGCGGCCTGCGCACCGGTGACGTGCTGGCACTCGGACCCGCCGGGCCCGTGGAGGTCGGTGCCACCGTTCCCCTGGCCCTGCGGCCGCAGCTGACCGACGCCTGGCACGTGGGCGTGCTGTGGGGGCCTCACGGCGCGCCCGACTTCTTCACCCCGGATGACATCGAGACGCTCGTCGCCACCGACTGGCTCGTGCACCACCACTCCGACCGCACGGGCGTGCGGCTCGTGGGGCCGGCCCCCGCCTGGGCCCGGGCCGACGGCGGGGAGGCGGGTCTGCACCCGTCCAACATCCACGACAACGCCTACGCCGTGGGCACGGTCGACTTCACGGGGGACATGCCCATCGTGCTCATGCGCGACGGGCCGAGCTGCGGCGGGTTCGTGTGCCCGGTCACCGTGGCCGCCGGCGAACTGTGGAAGCTCGGCCAGGCCCGGGCCGGGGACACCGTGCGCTTCGTGCCCCTCACGCACGACGAGGCCGTGACCGGCATCGACCCGTCCCGTCGCAGCGGCTCCCGTCGCGTCGTGGAGGACCCCGTGTTGCTGCGCCTCGACGCGTCGGGCGAGACCCCGGCGCTGGTCGTGCGCCGCGACGGCGACCACCACCTGCTCGTGGAGGTCGGACCCGCCGAGCTGGATCTCGGGCTGCGTCTGCGGGTCGGCGCCCTGATGGCCGCGTTCGACCAGGATCCTGTCGCCGGCGTCGGTGAGCTCGTGCCCGGCGTGCGTTCGCTGCAGATCGGCTTCGATCCCGACCGGCTCCGACCCGGGGAGCTGTGCGACGTCGTGGCGGAGCGTTTCGCGGACCAGCCCCCGCTCGCCGACCTCGAGGTGCCCAGCCGGATCGTGCACCTGCCGCTGTCGTGGGACGACCCAGCGACCCGCGAGGCCATCGCCATCTACATGCGAACGGTGCGAGCCGACGCGCCGTGGTGCCCGTGGAACATCGAGTTCATCCGTCGCATCAACGGCCTCGACAGCGTCGACGACGTGCGCCGCATCGTGTTCGACGCCAGCTATCTGGTGCTGGCCCTCGGCGACGTCTACCTCGGGGCCCCCGTGGCCACGCCGGTCGATCCCCGTCATCGGCTGGTGACCACCGAGTACAACCCGGCGCGCATCTGGACGGCGGAGAACTCGGTCGGCATCGGCGGCGCCTACCTGTGCATCTACGGCATGGAGGGCCCCGGTGGCTACCAGTTCGTGGGACGGACCGTGCAGGTGTGGAACGCCTGGCGTGCCACCCCGGGTTTCGAGCGGCCCTGGCTGTTGCGGTTCTTCGACCAGATCCGCTGGGAGCCGGTCAGCACCCAGGAGCTGTCGCGCCTGCGGGAGTCGGCGCTGCACGGTCGCCACCCGGCCCGCATCGAGCACACCACCTTCCGGTTCGCCGTCCACCAGGCGCTCCTCGCCCGTGAGGCCGACGACATCGCGGCCTTCACGGCGCGTCGGCGCACCGCCTTCGCCGAGGAGCGTGCCCGCTGGGCCGACGCCGGGCTGGACCTCCAGCCCGACCTGGAGCTCGACGAGCCGCCGCCCCAGGAGGCCCCGCTGCCGCGCGGGCACGTCGCGGTGCGCAGCCCCGTCGCCGGCTCGGTGTGGAAGGTGCTGGTGCGCGTCGGTGACCGCGTCCAGGCGGGCGACCCGGTCGCCCTCGTCGAGGCCATGAAGATGGAGACCCCGGTGCGCGCCACGGTCGCCGGGACACGTGCGCGAGGTCCGCATCGCGGAGGGGGCGGTGGTGCAGGGAGGTCGGATCGTGGTTGTGGTGGCGCCGTGAGCGGCGACCCCCGGGACCGGGTGGCCGAGGCGTTCGAGGCCGCCACCGCCCTCGACGATCCGGCGGTGTTCCTCGCCGTGGCCGACCGCGACGCGGCCCTGGCTGCGCTCGACGCCGACGCGCCGCTGGCCGGCACGACGCTCGCCGTCAAGGACAACATCGACGTGGCCGGCCTGCCCACCACCGCCGCCTGCGTCGCCTTCGCCTACACCCCGCAGCGCTCCGCCCCGGTGGTCGATCGGCTCGTGGCGGCGGGGGTGACCGTGGTCGGCAAGACCAACCTCGACCAGTTCGCCACCGGTCTGGTCGGCACCCGCAGCCCCTACGGCACGCCCCGCAACCCGTTCGACCCGGACCTGGTGCCCGGTGGGTCGAGCTCGGGCTCGGCGGTCGCGGTCGCCCGCGGCGTCACCGACCTGGCCCTGGGCACCGACACCGCGGGGTCGGGTCGGGTCCCCGCCGCGCTGTGCGGGGTCGTGGGCGTGAAGCCGACCCGCGGCTGGCTGCCGGCCGCCGGCGTCGTGCCGGCGGTGCGCACCGTCGACTGCGTGAGCGTGTTCGCCCGCACCGTCGAGGCCGGCTGGGCGGCGGTGTCGGTGGCCGCCGGACCCGACGACCTCGACCCCTTCACCCGGTGACGCCCTCCCGGATCGGGCCGTGACCGTCGCCGGTTGGGCGTGCCGCGGACGCTCGATGTCGACGCCCCGGCCGACGAGTCGGCCTTCGCCGCGGCCGTGGATCGGGCGGGCGAGCTGGGGCTCGAGGTGGTGGCGATCGACCTCGAGCCCTTCCTGGCCGCAGGCCGCGAGCTGTACGGCGGCGGGCTGCTCGTGGAGCGGGTCGTGGCCTTCGGCTCGGTGCTCGAGGACCACCCCGAGCAGGCCGATCCCACCGTCGCCGCGATCGTGCGGGGGGCCTCCGCGATGCGCGCGGCCGACGCGGCGCGAAGCGCCTACCGGCTTGCCGCCGCCGCGTCACGCGCCGCGCGCACCTGGGACGAGGTCGACGCGCTGCTCCTGCCCACGATCCCCGGGCCGGTGACCCGCGCCGCGGTGGGGGCCGACCCCATCGGCGTCAACACCCGACTGGGTACCTACACGACCTTCACCAATCCCCTCGACCTGTGCGCGGTGGCGGTGCCGGTGCCCGGCCACGGGCCACGCGGCGTGCAGGTGATCGCCCCCGCCTGGGGGGACGCCACAGCGGCCTGGCTCGGCGCGGCGCTGCTCGGGGAGGACTGGTCGCCGCAGACCGAGGCCTCGACGCTGGACCTGGTGGTGGTCGGGGCCCACCTGTCGGGTCTGCCGCTGAACCACCAGCTCACCGAGCGTGGAGCCTCGCTGGTGCGCGCCGGTCGAACCGCGGCGGCGTACCGGCTGTACGCGCTCGGCGGCTTCGACCCGCCCCGGCCCGGCCTGGTCCACGTCGGCGAGGGTGGCGCCGCCCTCGAGGTGGAGGTGTGGCGGATGCCGGCACCGGCGGTGGGGGGCTTCCTGGCCGGCGTGCCGGCGCCGTTGTGCCTCGGCACGGTCGAGTTGGACGACGGTTCGGCGACCACGGGCTTCCTGTGCGAGCCCCGGGCCCTCGAGGGCGCCGTCGACATCAGCACCCACGGCGGCTGGCGCGCCTACTGCTCGGCACGCTGATCCGGCCACGGGACCGGGTGCCCGCCCATCGCGACGGTGCCCGCCGCGCCCGACGTGTGGCGTCCCGAGGCGGGTCCGTCAGCCGGACGTGGGTTGGGGGATCCCGCCCAGCAGCAGGTCCTGCACCTCGTCGGCGAGGTCGCGGAAGCGGTGCTCGCGCTTGACGTCCGGACCCCGGTTGTGGCCGAACGGCACCGCGATCTCGGCGATCACGCGACCCGGGTGGGAGCTGAGCACGATCACCCGTTGTCCGAGGTACACCGCCTCCTCGACGTCGTGGGTGACCATGAGCACCGTCGCGCCGGTGCGTTGCCAGACCTCGAGCGCGAAGTCCTGCATGGCCAGTCGGGTCTGTGCGTCCTGGGCCCCGATCGGTTCGTCGAGCAGCAGCACGTCCGGCTGGGGCGCGAGCGCCCGGGCGATGGCCACCCGCTGGCGCATGCCGCCCGAGAGCTCCTTGGGCAGCCGGTCCTGCCAACGGTGCAGGCCGACCACGCCGAGCAGCTCGTCGATGCGTTCGGCCCGCTCGTCGCGAGGTACCCGGGCGCACTCCAGGCCGAAGGCGACGTTCTCGCGGACCGTCTTCCACGGGTACAGCGAGTACGCCTGGAACACCATGCCCCGACCGGGGCCGGGACCGATGACCCGCTCGCCGTCCACCTCCACCCGGCCGGACGTGGCGTCCTCGAGGCCGGCCACGATGTTCAGCAGCGTCGACTTCCCGCAGCCCGATGCGCCCACGATGCACACGAAGTCGCCCGCCTCGAGTGTGAGGTCGATGCCGTCGACGGCGACCACCGCGGGCTGGCGCCGCACCGCGAAGTGCTTCACCAGACCCTCGACGACCAGCTTGGGGGGCGGTGCCGACGGGGTGGGCGTGGAGCCGGTCGCCGCGCTCATGACCGCGCCCACGGCGCCGAGCGGTTCCGCGCCCAGCGCAGCACGAGGTCGCTCGCCACGCCGATCAGGCCGAACACGATGAGCAGCGCGAACATCCGGTCCACCTGGCGGAAGCGCTGCGCCCGCACGATGCGGAACGCCAGGCCCTCCTCGGCGGCCAGCAGCTCGGCCACCACGAGCATGAGCCACGCCGCGGCGAGGTTGATGCGGGCCACGTCGATCATGCCGGGCAACGAGTGGGGGAAGATGACCCGCCGCAACACCGTGAGGCGCCCGGCGCCGAGCGTGTACGACGCGTGGATGAGCTCCCGGGGGACGTTGCGCACCACGTCGGACACCATCAGGATGTTGTAGAAGACGGTGCCGGCCACGATCAGCGCGATCTTGGGCGTCTCGTCGATGCCCAGCCAGAACAGGAACAGCGGCAGCAGCGCCGTGGCGGGGATGTAATGCAGGAACCCGAGCTGGGGTTCGAAGAACGACTCCGCCGAGCGGAAGCTGCCGATGAGCATGCCCAGCCCCACGCCGATGACGACGCTGATGCCGTAGCCGATCAGCACCCGCTCGAGGCTGGCCCAGAAGTCGTCCACCAGCTCGCCGCTGCGCCACAGGTCGAGCGCTGCACTCCAGGTGTCGCCCGGCGACGGGACGAGGAACGACTCGCTCGATCCGCTGCTGACCGCCACCCACAGCGCGAGCAGCGCGACCAGGCCGGCGACGGCGAGGCCGACGCGCAGGCCGGGCGGCACCTCCCCGCGCAGGCGCCACAGCGCCGACTGCCGGCGCCCCCGGTGCCGCCGCCCACCGTGGTGGTGGCGGGAGGCACCCGGTGCGGCGCGTCGGTCGTCATCCCTGGGCGTCCAGGTAGGCCTGGGTGAACGACGGGTCGAACAGGCCGTCGAGCGGGGCGGCCTCGGGGATGAGCCCCGTGTCGACCAGGAACGGGTTGATCTGCTCCGCCGCGTATTGCAGCGGGGTCATGTCGTCACCGGGCTGGAAGGCAGCGAGCGCCTCCTCGGCGGTGAAGATGGTGGTGCCGTCGGCCAGCGCCTGATACTCCTCCGGGGACAGCTCGGCCAGGTCCGCCATGACGGCCGTGGCCTCGTCGGGGTTGGCCTCCATGTAGTCGAGCGTGGCGTACCAGGTGTTCACCAGGGCCTGGACGTCGCCCGGGCAGTCGGCGATCAGCTCCGGGGTGACCACGAGGTGATCCGAGATGGATCCCGGGAAGTCCGAGGAGTCGAACAGCACCTTCGACCCGGGACGTTCGAGTGCCTGCACCGTGAACGGGGCGAACACGCCCACTGCGTCGAACTCGCCGCCGGCGAAGGCCGCCGCTGCGGCGTCGGTGGGCAGGCCCCGGAAGTCGATGTCGGCCTCGCTCAACCCCACCGACTCGAGGCCCTGCAGGAGCAGGAAGTGGTCGACCACGCCGGCCTCGGCGGCGACGCTCTTGCCGGCCAGGTCCTCGATGGAGTTGATGGACTCGTCCACGATGATGGCGTCGTTGCCGGTGGAGTTGTCGTTGTTGACGACGATGACCTGCTCGTCGCCCGAGGCCACGCCGAGCAGCGTGTCGTTGAGCGTCTGGCTGTTGGCGTCGAGCTCGCCGGCCACCATGGCGTCGAGCGAACCGATGTAGTCGGAGAAGAACTTCAGCTCCACCGTCACGCCGTTCTGCTCGA
>JALOLF010000211.1 GCA_025456085.1 Acidimicrobiales bacterium | reverse complement strand
GCACCAGTCCCTACGGAGCTGCACCGCCTGGGGATAGGCCACCAGCTCGTCGAGCTTGGAGTGGTAGAGCAGCACGGGCACCTTCGGGGCGGTCGATCCCAGGCGGTTCTCGTTGAGCCGCGCCAGCCACGCCGGGTCCCGCAGCGGATCGGCGACGGTGTACTCGGCCACCGAGCGGAACGGGAACTTGAGCACGAGGCCTCCGACGCACTCGTCACGGGCATCGGCGAAGGCGGCGCGGCCGGCGTCGTTGAGGTACGGCGCCAGGTCGAGGTCGGTGTAGGCGGCGTCGAAGCCGAGGGCGGCCGAGGCGAGCAGCCCGAAGCCCAGGCCGCCGTCGAGCAGGTCGGCCACCTGCAGCAGGTCGGCGGGCACCCCGCCCGCGGCGACACCCTTGATCGGGAGCTCTGGGGCGTAGGAGGGCGCCAGCTCCGCGGCCCAACCCACGGCACCGCCGCCCTGGGAGTAGCCCATGAGACCCACCGGGGCCGTCGTGGACAGCCCGCTGCCGGGCAGGCGGGTGGCCGCCCGCACCGAGTCGAGCACGGCGGCACCCTCGGAGCGACCCACGACGTAGGTGTGGTCGCCCGGCGTGCCCAGGCCCTCGTAGTCGGTGATGGCGACTGCCCACCCCTTGTTGAGCAGGTTCTGGATGAACGCGCCCTCGTAGTTGAGGCCCGCGGCCAGGGACTTGGAGGGGGCGCAGCTGTCGCCGACGCCCTGGGTGCCGTTGGCGAAGCCCACGATGGGTCGCGGCCCCCAGTACCAGGTCCGGGGCACGAGCACGGTCCCCGTCACGGCGATGGGCTGGCCGGTGGCCGACGTCGAGCGGTACATGACCTGCCAGGCGTTGACGCTCGAGCGCACGAGCGGCACCGGGTAGAACGAGCTGGGCCGTGCCCAGATGATGTCGCCCGGCCGACCGGCCGGCAGCGGGGAGGGCGGGGTGTAGAAGGCGTCGCCGCTCGGCGCCGCCAGCGCATCGGCGGTCGTCGGCCGGGTCGTCCAGAACAGCATGCCGGCCACCAGCGCCAACAGGACCACCGCCACGGCCAGACGGACACGATGGCGTGCCCGCGAACGGAAGCGCACCGGATAGGCCCAGGCGCGCGACGGTTCCATGTACTCGGTGTACATCGTGCCAACCTCCCTCTGTCGGGGCCCGTCCCTCCACGTCGGGGCGCCCGATTACCGCCAGGTAACTTCTCGTATCCTGCGGTGTGACGACCGTCATGTCAAGTACGCAGCGTGGCGGATCCGCCCTCCATTGCACTCTGAGTGGTCAGAACGACACGTAGCGTCGGAGTCCCCTCTGCGACTGGTCTCAGGGCGGCGGTGGCGTCGTCGCCGGTGGCGGAGACGCGCCGAGGTCGGCGAGCTGCTCGCGCAGCCAGGACGTCTCCCAGAAGTTCTCGCTGGCCGCGAGGAGCCCCTCGTGGGCTGCCAGCAGCACCTCCCGGGCACCCTCGTGAGCCGGGTCGGCGTGCCGGGCGATCTCGGCGAGGTGGATGGCCTCCAAGGTCCGACCCGCCTGCAGGTGGGCCGCGGCGCGCGCCACGACGACGTCGGGGCCTCCCGCCAGCTCCACCAGATCGCCGTGGACGGCCGTCGCGGGGACGGGGTAGAGCTCGGTCGTGGACCGGTGGTGGAACCAGCCGGCGTAGTTCTCCCAGACGGCGCGCACGTCCCAGCGCACCATGCCGTAACCCTGCCCGACCTCGAGCTCGGGAGGCAGCGTGATGTCGCGCATCAACGTGTGGACGTCGACGCCGGCGTTCATGCCCCGCACGGTCTCGTCGTGCACGTGGCGCACGGCGTCGCGGAGGCGCACCAGCTCCGCGTCGATCAGCGCGTCGCCCACGATCGGCCCGTGGTGTCCGGTGAGCAGGATCTCGGGGTGCAGGGCCCGCACCCGCTCGAGCGACTCGATGAACACCAGCGCATCGCGGTAGCGGTCGCCGCGCATCGTCACCAGGTTGGGTATGTGGCCGAACAGGGCGCCGAACACGTTGCCGCACAGGCAGACCCGCTGCTCGGGGAGCCACACGACCAGCGAGTCGGTCGTCTCCCCGCCGGGGGTCGCGTGGAGCTCGACCCGGCGGCCGCCCAGCTCGAGGGTCCAGGTGTCGTCGACGGTGATCGTCGGCTCCAGCTTCGACTGCGGCGGCACCTCCGCACGGCCGGTGCGCGCCCGGGCATGGTCGATGGCGGCGGTGATGGCCTCGATCCAGGCGAAGGCCGAGTTCGCCACCCGGAACGGCTCCAGGCGCTCGTTGTCGTCGCGCCACGTCCGCCAGTTGGCCTGCGCCACGATCTCGCTGTCGGGGTCGCGCAGCACGTCGATGCCGCCCACGTGGTCGTAGTGGCCCTGCGTCAGGATCACGTAGCGCACGCGGCCGGCGTCGACGGCGTCGAAGTTGGCCCGGTGCACCGGCGCCTCGAAGCCCATGCCGGTGTTGACGACGATGCGCCCGTCGCCGGTGGTGAGCAGGTAGCTGTTCGACAGCCCGGGGGAGACCCAGATGCCGTCGGTCACCTCGGTGGCCGCAGCGGCCGACGCGGGGCGGATGTCGAACGCGCCGGGTCGGGACCGGTACAGGGGTTCGTGGTCGGTCACGGTGACGGCTCCGTCAGTCCGTGAGGATCATGACCTTGCCGCACTCGCGGGAGTCCTCGAGCAGGGCGAGGGCGTCGGGGAACTGCTCCAGCGGGTAGCGGTGCGTGATCATGGCGGAGAGGTCGCGGCGCACGAGCAGGTCGATGGCCTCCTCGAACCGGTCGGGGTACTCCATGGCGCCGCGGATCGTGAGCTGCTTGACCAGCAGGGCCAGGAAGTTCACCGGCAGGTCGCCCCCGTGCACCGCCACCACCGACAGCGTGGCGTCGGGCCCGCAGTTGTTCACCACCTCGGTGATCACCGACGGGGCTCCGGTGGCCTCCACGTAGCCCCGGGTGGCGGGTCCGGCGCCGAACATCGACTCGCGGGTGCCGTGCAGCTCGCGCAGGGTGGCCCACAGGTCGTCGGTGCGGGGATCGAGCGCCACGGCGGCGCCCAGCTCCCGTGCCAGCTCGCGTCGGCGCCGGGACAGGTCGACGGCCACGACGTCGGTGAAGCCCCGGTCGGCCAGCGTCGCCACGCAGGCCAGCCCGATGGGCCCGCAGCCGAGCACGGCCACCCCGTCGCCGGGTGTGACGTCGAGCTTGTCGACGGCGTTCATGCCGACCGCGAGGGGCTCGGCCAGCGCCGCGATCTCCAGGGGCAGCTCCGGAGGCACGGTGAACAGCCGGCTTCCCTTCCGGGCCTCGCGGATCAGCACCCGCGGCGCCAGGCCCCCTTCGGGCGAGCCGTTGCCGATGCGGCCGAGCTGGTTGGTGCCGGGATGGACGATCACGCGGTCGCCCGGCGCGAGGTCCGCGACGTCGACCCCCACGGTCTCCACCACACCGGCCAGCTCGTGGCCGAGCGGCATGGGTTCGTCGGTGGGGCCGATGAGCCCACCCAGGTGGATGTAGCTGAGGTCGGTGCCGCAGATGCCGCAGGCGGCCACCCGCACCACGGCGTCGCGGGGGCCGGGGCGCGGATCGTCGACGTCGTCCACGCGGGCGTCGTTCGGGCCGTGCACGCGTACCTGCTTCATGGTGCTCCTCGGGTCGGGCTCCCGGTCAGTGCTCGGGGCGGATGGGGAAGCGGTCGAAGTAGAAGTCGAAGCGGCGGCGCACGTCGGCGGGATCGAGGCCGAAGTCGCCCTGCAGGTCGTAGACGACCTGGCCGTGCTTGCCGCGGGGGTTGGCCGCCAGGTACCCGTCGAGCTGGCGCCGCGCCGCGCCGGTCATCTCGATGCCGGCCACGTCGTAGATGGTGCCCACGGTCCCGACGTCGTCGGCCATGAACTCGTGGAACACCACGTCGATGCTGCGCTCGGTGGGCACGAGGCCGCGGTCGCGCACGCAGGCCCGCAGCAACCGCTCGACCCGGTCCACCCAGTACGCGGCGAGCGGCCCGGGTTCGACGGCGTGTCGGCGCAGGCGGTCGCCGTAGGCCAGCATGGTGATGGCCGACTGGATCACCGCCACCGGGTCGCGGTGGGTGAAGGCGATGGTGGCGTCGGGGAACGTGGCGGTCAGCGCGGGGAGCTGCTCGAGGTGCTGGGGTGACTTGAGCACCCAGCGGTTCGGCCCTCGTAGGAACGTGAGTGCCTGCAGCACGGTGCGCAGGAAGTCGTAGGGGCCGCGCTGGTCGATCGACAGGTAGAAGTCGCGCCAGGCGGGGGAGCGCACGTGCCATTCCAGGGTGTAGGACGCGAAGTCCACGTCGAGCAGCTCCACCTCCTCCTCGATGGCGGCGGGGAACCGGTCGTGCATGGCCTTGGTGTGGGGCATGAGGTCGTCCTCCACCCGGTGTTCGGCCTCCCAGCGGGTGAACCGTGGGTCGATCCCGTCGACACCGGGCCCGTCGCCGCGGCGGGCGAAGGGCTCCTGGCTCTCCCAGAAGGGCAGGGCCCGGAAACGTCGGTCTGCGGCCAGCAGGTTCACCAGGTGGGTGGTGCCGGAGCGGGGGAGCCCCACCACGATCAGCGGCGGGGCGAGCTCCACGTCGTGGATCTCGGGGTAGCGCCGCAGCAGGTCGTCGAACAGCAGTCGGTTCGCGAGGAGCTGCACGGCCCGGCGCCGCTGGATGAGTCGGCCCAGGCCCGACAACCCGCTGTCGCCCTCGATGGCCGCCAGGTAGGCCCGCAGGCGGGGTCGGAACTCCTCGGAGGCGAACCCCGACACGCCCGCGGTCTGCTCGGCCGCTGCGATCAGCTCGTCCTCGTCGAAGGAGAGGGTGAGCGTC
>JALOLF010000210.1 GCA_025456085.1 Acidimicrobiales bacterium | reverse complement strand
GGATCATCCACTGCCCTGGGTTGTCGGCGTCGAACTCGACCGCGACCCTCTCGCCAGGCAAGACGTTGACGGTGTCTTTGCGGGGGCCGGCGGGATCGTCACCGACGCGAAAGGTATGGCCGTGCAGGTGGATCGGATGCCACATCGTGGTGGTGTTCTCGAAGGTGAGTCGCACGCGCTGGCCCTCGCGAATCTCGATCGGCGCACGATCGGGGAACGCCGCTCCGTCGAAGCCCCACGAGTACGGCATCATCGAGCCGGTGATCTTGATCAGCTCGTCCACGTCGGTGGCTCGGTTGCCGAGGCGCACCGATTCGGCCGCTCGTAGGTCGGTTACGGCGAGCATGCGCCCATCGAGCTCGAGCGGGTGCTCGCCTGCTGGTGGCGCCTGCGTGGCTGCGGCGTCTGACGTGCGCACGATCGCCTCCGCCGTGAGGTCCTTGCCCTCGGCCAACGCGACGAGTGGCCACGCGCCGGACTGTGGTTGCACAACGACGTCATACCGTTCTCCCATCCCGATGAGGAGCGCCTCGACCTCGATCGGCTCGACGGGGAAACCATCGGTGTGGGTGACGATCATCCGGTTGCCGCCGACAGCGATTCGGTACGCGGTGTCCGAACCTGCGTTGATGAATCGCAGGCGAACCCGTCCGCCGGCTGGGACGTCGATGGTTGGCCGATCCGCGGTCGGACGACCGTTGATGAGGTGCAGTGGATAGTCGACGTCACCGGCGTCGCCGCCGAGTATCTCGGACTCGAACTCCGGCATCCCCATCGATCCGTGGTCCATGCCGGGCATCGAACCCATCGATCCTGAGCCCATGTCCATCCCGGCAAGCCCGGCAAGCACGTCGTCGGGCGTGCGCCCGATGCCGTCGAGCCAGTCGTCGAGCACGATCACCTGGTCCACGTCATAGCCGCCAGGTTCGTCCGGGTCCTCGATGATGAGTGGGGCATAGAGCGCCCGATCGAGTTGAGTGCCCATGTGCGGATGGAACCAATAGGTGCCTGCATGCGGGGTGATGAACCGGTATGTGAACGACTCGCCCGGCCGGATCGGCGGCTGCGTGAGGTCGTGGACGCCGTCCATGTCGTTGCGAAGGGCGAGGCCGTGCCAGTGGATGGTGGTGTCTTCGGGAAGGTCGTTCGTCAAGGCGACTTCGAGGGTGTCACCTCGGACGACGCGGATTTCTTTACCCGGTATCGCACCATCGAAGGCCCAGGTGTCGAGTTCACGTCGGCCGATCGCGATCCGAGCCGGGGCAGCCCGCAGGTCGAATCTGGTGACGCGCCCAGTACTCGCGCGAGCGGCTTCGACGGCGGCAACGGAGGCGTCGCCGGGTCCGACCATCGACCGCCCTCCCACCCCTGGGCTCGACGTTCCGGGCGACCCGGAATCCCCATTTGAGCAGCCGACACCGAACACGACGACGCCGGCCGTGAGCTGGAGAAACCGTCGGCGGTTGATGGGAGTTTGCGATTGCATGGATGGGCCTTTCGTCAAGGGCCTACGGGGTCGAGCGATGAGCGCTTGCGGACCTGAAGGACGGCCGGGTCTGGTCCGTTGGGTCTACGGGTGCTCGTCGTTGTGTCCGCCTGGCAGCGGCCCTGCAACCGACGGCTCCTCGCCGTGGGCAGCGTCGGCGAGCCCGGAGATGGCCGTGATCTGGTTGGCTGAGCTCACAAGGACATCGCGTGCGGTGGCCCGCGTCGTCGGGCTGGTCCCGGTTCCGAGGACCAGCGCCGCGGAGGTGATTGCTCCGTCGTGGTGGCGTTCCAGCAGCGAGAGAAACACGCGGTCAAAGGTCGACCCGTACGCATTCTCCAGCTTCGCGAAGTCGGCTTCGGTCAGCAGGCTCTCGGCGAACGGTGCGGGCAGCGACCCTAGAGAGACCGATGCGAGGTCAGGGACCTCGAGGTTGGCCGCTCGCAGTTCCCCCATCATCCGGTCCACCTCTGGAGGTGACGACGCCTGGATGAGGTAGGCGAGCGCCGCCACGTCAACGTTCGGTGCGTTGAGTGCCGCCAGCTCCGCCATTCGCAGCGCCTGCGCCCGACGGATCACCGTCGAGCGTGCGAAGTCGAGGTCGGTGGATGCACCCGACGTCGCCCGAATGCCCGCTCCCATGTCCATTCCGGGCATCGCGCCCATGTCCATGCCCGACATCGACTCGACACCGGCGTCACCTCCGCCTGACGGCACCATGTCCATGGCCGAGTGGTCCGATCCGGCTTCCCCGTGCCCGTGGGTTGCGGACACGCCCCCGATAGCGAAGACGACCACGACGACGCTGAGAGCGGTGGCGAACATGGTCGAACCGGCGCGGTGATCCCGCACCCGTTCAGGCCGCCACGCAACCAGCGCTGCGCAGATCGCGGCTGCGAGGCCGAGCAAGGCGGCGATCGTGTCCTGCAGGCTCACGTGCTCCACCCCGGCCAGCGCCTCGGGGAACGGCAACCCGATCGTGCGCGATGCCATCCACATCAAGGCGACGGATCCATTCAGAACAAGACCGAGAACCGCGGACCTTCGCGTCGGGCGAGCGAGGTAGAGGAAGGCCCAGGCCACCTGAAGGGCACCCGTGACTGCGAACAAGACCGCCGCTATGCGCTCGGCGCTGTGGGTTCCGGCTGCTGCGGCATGGACCAGGCCAGCGCCGGCGGACGACAACGCCGCGGCGCCGACGAGAGGATGGGCGAGGAGCCACGGCAGGCTCAGATGCCGATCGTTCTCAACTGGTCCAGAACGGCGAGGCTTCGACACCTGAACGGCGTCGGAAGCATCGGGGTCAGCCGGGACACCAGTTGGCACGGGAAGATCCTTCCGTCGAAAATTCTACTATTCATTGTAGTAGAGCCCGCAATGGAAGTCTCATCGTCCCGCCGACTGCTCTCACGACCTGCGTAGGACACAAAGCTATACGTCAACGACACTCAGTCGTAGCCGCCGAGACCAATCGGATGAGAGACAGTGCCCAAGCGCCCGACAGGCGTTCGAACGCCTGCATGTTTCGGAGTCGCTGCGCAGCGAGTCTCCTGGCGTCAGGTTCACGGCCCCTCATCGTGATGGAGGAGCCGTGAACCAGCAGCGGCCGGACCACGGTGGCCACGACAAAGGACTTCCCCCAATGAGCTGAGCCACCTGGCCCGCCTTCTTCGGCTGCAGTGCGCACGGCGTCGTCGTCGGTTCCGTGTCGGCGGTGACCGTGCCCTGGCCGGTACTCCAATACTGCCGGCGATGGAACCGAGCGAGCAGACTGCCTCGGCCGCCCCGAGCACGACGCCCACGAACGCAACGCGCGAGCCCGAAGCGCCATAGGCGATCGGGTGCCCAGGCAGAAAAGCCCCCCGGGGGTCACTCAAGGCTCACTTGGTCACGGACTTGGTCACGGATTTGGTCACGGACGAGGTGTCACTACGTTGGATCAGGTCAGCGAAGGTGGACCCCATAACCGACCTGACCTGCGAGAATGCCAAGACACGTCACTCGATGGACGGTTCGAGCCCGACTCTCAAGGTGGCGGCACGGGTTCGAATCCCGTTGGGGGTGCCAGCAACGAGCCGGACGCTCCTCGGGGATCCCACCACGGACCCCGAACTGTTGAGTGCCCAGCTCGCCAGGGCGATCCGGCACTCAACAGTTCGGTCGTCGGTCCGGGGGGGATGCGATGGAGGCCGAGGAGTTCCAGGGGCACATCGGGCGCTGGTACCACGAGTCCGAACCGTGGTGGCCCGAACCGGTGCGGGCGCCGGCCGGGGCCCCGAACGTCGTGGTGGTGCTGCTCGACGACGTCGGCTTCGCCCAGTTCGGCCCGTACGGGTCCGACATCGAGACGCCCACCCTCGACCGGCTGGCGGCCGGCGGCCTGACCTTCACGAACTTCCACACCACCGGGTTGTGCTCCCCCACCCGGGCGTGCCTGCTGACGGGGCGGAACCACCACAGCGTCGGCATGGGGCGCATCACCGACCTGACCACCGGGTTCCCCGGCTACGACGGCCACATCTCCCCCCGCCACGGGCTCCTGCCGGCCATGCTCACCCCGGCCGGCTGGGCGGCCTACGGCGACGGCAAGTGGCACCTGACCCCGCGCGACCTCCAACACCTCGGCGCCGACCGGTCGACCTGGCCCCTGGCCCGGGGTTTCGAGCGTTACTACGGGTTCTTCGACGGCGAGACCCACCAGTTCGCCCCCAACCTCTTCCACGACAACCACCAGGACCCGCTCCCCCGCACCATCGACGACGGCTACCACCTCACCGAGGACCTGGTCGACCACGCCGTCGAGCAGATCACCGACCTGCGCAACGTCGACCCCGACAAGCCCTTCTTCCTGTACGTCGCCCCGGGTGCGTGCCACTCCCCGCACCAGGCCCCCGTCGAGCACCTCGAGCGCTACCGGGGCCGGTTCGACGACGGCTGGGACGTCTGGCGCGACCGGTGCTTCGCCCGCCAGAAGGAGCGGGGGGTGATCCCGGCGAGCACCCGGCTCTCGCCCCGGCCCGACTGGGTGCCGGCCTGGGACTCGCTGAGCGACGACGAGCGGCGGGTGCACGCCCGTTTCATGGAGGCGTTCGCGGCGATGCTCACCCACACCGACGAACAGATCGGTCGGCTCGTCGACTTCCTCGACGCCACCGGCGACCTCGAGAACACGGTGTTCATGGTGCTGTCGGACAACGGAGCCAGCTCCGAAGGCGGCGTCGGCGGGTCGCTCAACGACGCCCGCCACTGGAACGGGCGCGAGAGCCTCGAGCGCATCGACGAGATCGGCGGCCCCACCATCCACAACAACTACCCCTGGGGTTGGACCATCGCCGGCAACACCCCGTACCGCCGATGGAAGCGCGAGGTCCACGAAGGCGGCGTCGCCGATCCGTTGATCGTGCACTGGCCGGCCGGCATCCCCGACCCGGGGGGCCTGCGCCACCAGTACTGCCATGCCGTCGACCTCGCCCCCACCATCCTCGAGCTGTGCGCCGTCGAGGCCCCGAGCGAGCTGCGCGGGGTCCCCCAGTCCCCCATCGAGGGCACGTCGCTCGCCGACGTCCTGGCCGACGGCGGCCATCCCGAGGTGCGCACCGTGCAGTACTTCGAGATGTTCGGGTGCCGGGCGCTCTACCGCGACGGCTACAAGGCCGTGACCTTCCAACCCATCCAGGTCGACGAGCCCCGCCCCGACGACGAGCACTGGGAGCTCTACGACGTGCGCGTCGACCCCAGCGAGTGCGACGACCTCGCCGCCGCGCACCCCGACCTCCTCGGCGAGATGATCGTCGAGTGGTGGCGCCAGGCCGACACCCACCGGGTGCTCCCGGTCGACAACCGACCGTTCAGCGAGTTCACCCTGACCCGTCCCCGGTCGACCCCCTCGCCCGACTCGATCGTGCTGCGCCCGAGCCCCGGGATGATCCCCGAGACGAGCGCCCCCGACCTGCGCAACCGCACCCACTCGATCGTCGCCACCTTCGACGTCGGCGACACCGGGGCGCGGGGCGTGCTGGCCGGCCAGGGGTCGGGCCTCGGCGGGTGGGTGCTCTACTGCGACGGCGACTCCGTGACCTGGCACCTGAACGTGGCGACGCGGCGGTTCACCACCGTGACCGGGCCGGCCGACCTGTCCGCCGGGCGCCACGTCGTCGAGCTCCGCTACACCAGGACCGCCGAGCTCCAGGGCCTCGCCGCCCTCCTCGTGGACGGCGTCGAGGTGGGCCGGGGGGAGGTGGGGTTCACCATCGCCACTCGCGTGTCGATGACGGGCGCCGGACTGCACATCGGACACGCCGACGCCTATCCGGTGTCCGACGACCCTGCGGCCGGCCAGGCGTTCACGGGCGCGCTGCACACCGTCGTGTTCTCGGTCGAGGGGGACGCCCACGTCGACCCCGACGAGGTGGAGACCGCCATCGCCGTGCAGTGAGCACCCGAGCAGGTGTTGCCGTGGTGAAGTGCGAGTGAAGCTCTCCAGATTCCCTGGTCGTCGTCGCGGGTCGCTGCCACCATCTCGCCCATGCGATGGCCAGCGGCGCTCGGGGGGCGCACGACGCGACGCAGGGCCCAGGCCGTCGCGGTGTCGCTGTCGCTGCTCGCCGCAGCGTCGGCCGTCGTCGGCAGCGGCGACGAACCGGCGGAGTCGGTGACCGTCACCATCCCCGGGTGCGTCGTCCAACCCGCGGACATCCTCGGGTGGTGGCGAGGCGAGGACGACCTGCTCGCCGAGGTCGGACCGGACCTCTCGGGGAGCACCGGGTTCGAGAACGGCGTGATCCGGCGGGGCATGACCTTCGACGGCACCGGCACGGCCGCCGTCGACGGGTTCCCGGCGGTGTCGACCGGGGTGACCGTCGAAGCCTGGATCCGACCCGTGGTCACCGGTCAGATCCAGTCGCTGTTCAGTCGCTGGACGTGGGTCGGCGGCGAGAACGACGACGCGTTCGCGCTGTTCATCGGCCCCAACTCCGACCTGTTCTGGACCACCGACGAGATCACCACCAGGGCTCCGGAATCGCTGTCGGTCCCGGTGCCCCAGCTCTTCGACGGCTGGTACCACCACGTGGCCGCCACCTGGGACGCCACCACCATGACGATCTACCTCGACGGCCTGCCCGTCGGCTCGAAGCGCTCCCAGGGCGGCGTCCTCAACGCCGCGCCCACCACCCAGTTCCGGGTGGGCAGCTCGAGTGGACCGGGCGCACCGTTCACCTACCAGGGCGGCATCGACGAGCCCACCGTCTACGGACGGGCCCTCACCGCCGCCGAGATCGACGGCATCGTGGCCGCCGGCCCCAAGGCCAAGTGCGCGGAGGACCCGCCCGCCGTCGCCACCGCCTACGTCGCCGGACCCGGACCGGTGGCCGCCGAGACCCCCGCCGACGCCGGTGGCGTCGACCCGGTCCTCACCCCCGACGGCCGCCATGTGGTGTTCCGCACCCGCAGCACCGACGTCGTCCCCGTGGTGACGGATCCCGCCACGCAGACCCCGGGCCAGGACTACGACATGTTCTCCCCCGACCATGTCGGTCGACAGCAACGAGCTCGGCGGAGGGCTCGGCTCGTCCCAGGCGGCCGTCACGCCGACGGCGAGCCACGTCGCCTTCGCCTCGATCTCGAACGACCTGGTGCCCGGCGACACGCTCCCCGGCACCGACGTCTTCCTGCGCAACCGCCTGGACGGCACGACGAGCCGGGTCTCGGTGCGCTCCGACGGGAGCCAACCCGCGTTCGTCTCCCCGGGCAACAACAACCAGGCCGGTTCACCGTCGCTGAACGACGCCGGGACGGTGATCGCCTTCACCTCCACGATGCGCACCCTGGCCCCCGAGGCGAACCCCGTACCGGGCGACACCTGGCAGACGAGCGACGTCTACGTCCGTGACGTGTCGGCGGTCGACCCCGCGAACTGGACGACGACGAGGATCACGGTCGGCCTCGGCAACCAGAAGGCCGACGGTTCGTCGGTGAAGCCGATCGTGTCGCCCGACGGACGCTACGTCTGGTTCACCTCCGCGGCGTCGAACCTCGTCACCGGCGACACCAACGGGCGCGCCGACCTGTTCGTCCACGATCGCCAGACGTCCACGACGACCCGCGTCAACACCACCGCGGGCACCGGTCAGCCGCTCGACGGCGACATCGCGCTCGCCGACGTCAGCCCGAACGGGCGCTGGATCACCTTCTCCACCAACGCCTCGACGGTCGTCCTGGGTGACACCAACAACCAGACCGACGTGTTCGTCCTCGACACGGTCACCGGGTTCGTGAACCGGGTGTCGATCAACCCCGGCGTCGCCCAGGGCAACGG
>JALOLF010000209.1 GCA_025456085.1 Acidimicrobiales bacterium | reverse complement strand
GGCGGCCCGCAGCGAGTGCACGGAGATCAGACCGTCGTCGTCCCAGCGCGGCAGCAGGTGCACGTGCAGGTGGAAGACCGTCTGACCGGCCGCCGGGCGCGAGGCCTGGAACGCATTGAGGCCGTCCGCGGCCAGGCGCTCGACGAGAAGGGCAGCCGTCGCCTCCAGGGCCGGGCCCAGGCGCGCCCAGGCGCCGTCCGCGTCGAGCAGGTCGGTGACGTGCCGGCGGGGGATCACCAGCGTGTGGCCCGTGGTGAGCGGGTTCACGTCGAGAAAGGCGAGCGCCTGGTCGTCCTCGTAGACGATGCGGGCGGCGGCCTCACCGGTAGCGATGGCACAGAAGATGCAGGTCACGGGAGTGGACGCTCCTCGGGTGCGGCAGCGGGCATGCGTCAGGCTAGTGCGGCCAGCATGATGGAAGGGTGCGACAGCGACGATCGTGGGCCGCGGCCACCTCGGTGGTGATCGCCGGGCTGCTGGCCGGTTGCTCCGGCGCCGGCGGTCCGGTCGTGCTCGACCCGCCCGCTGTGCCGTCGACGGACCGGGCCGTGACACCGTCGGCCACGCCCACAGCTACTCGCGAAGCACCCCCCGCGCGACCCGGGGACGCCGCCGTGCCCACCGTGGCCGAGACCCTCGCGACAGGGCTGCGGTCCCCCTGGGGGCTGGCGTTCCTGCCGGACGGTGGAGCCCTCGTGTCGGAGCGCGACACCGCACGTGTGCTGCGGGTGTCCCCCGCCGGCACCACCTCGGTCGTCGGCACCGTGCCCGATGTCGTGGTCGGGGGCGAGGGTGGGCTGCTGGGGCTTGCCGTCTCGCCGAGCTTCGCCCAGGACCGCTGGGTCTACGCCTACCACAGCGCCCCGGGCGAGAACCGGGTCGTCCGCCTGCGCCTGCAGGACGGTGCGCTGGGACCGCCGCAGGTGCTGCTCGACGGCATCCCCGCGGCGTCGATCCACAACGGGGGCCGGATCGCCTTCGGCCCTGACGGCATGCTCTACGTGGGCACCGGCGACGCCGCCGACACCGCGCGCAGCCCGCGACCCGACACCCTGGCCGGCAAGGTGCTGCGCCTCACGCCGAACGGGCGGGTGCCGTCCGACAACCCCGATCCCGCCTCGCCGATCTGGACGTCAGGTCACCGCAACGTGCAGGGGTTGGCCTGGGGTGAGGACGGGACGATGTGGGCGAGCGAGTTCGGGGCGAACACGTGGGACGAGCTGAACGTCATTCGTCCCGGTGGCGACTACGGCTGGCCGACGGTGGAGGGCGGGGGTGGGCGGGAAGGCGGGTTCGTCGACCCGGTGGTGCAGTGGCCGACCGACCAGGCCAGCCCGAGCGGCATCGCTGTGACCGCCGACACCGTCTACGTCGCGTCGCTGCGCGGGCAGCGGCTGTGGGCCGTACCCGTCGCAGGGGCGCGGGCCGGCGAGCCAGTCGCCTTCTTCACCGGCGAGCTCGGGCGCCTGCGCACCGTGGCAGCCGCTCCGGACGGCTCTCTGTGGCTGGTCACCTCGAACACCGACGGACGCGGGGTGCCCGGCGGCGAGGACGACCGGATCCTTCGGCTGACGCTCGCAGGCGGCTGACCTCGAATCGCACCGCGCTCAGCTCGGCGAGCCGAGCCTGTCGAGCAGCAGCGCGCGCACCCCGGCCGCGTCGGCCTGGCCGCGCAGGTCCTTCATGACGGCACCGATGAGCGCACCGACGGCGGCGGTCTTACCCTCGCGCACCTTCGCCGCCACGTCGGGCAGGGCGTCGATCGCGCGGTCGACGGCAGCCAGCAGGGCGGCGTCGTCGGACACCACGCCCAGTCCACGGGCCTGCACGACGGCGTCCGGGTCGCCCTCCCCCGCCATGACGCCCTCGATGACCGCGCGGGCCATCTTGTCGGTCAGCGTGCCCTGCTCGACCAGGGCCTGCACGCGGGCGACGTGCTGCGGAGTGATCGCCGCGGAGTCGAGGTCGTGTCCGGCCTCGTTGGCCCGGCGGGCCACCTCACCGAGCCACCACTTCTTGGCACTCGCCGGGGACGCGCCGGCGGCGACCGTGTGCGCCACCAGGTCGACGGCGCCGGCGTTCACCACGTCGCGCATCTCGAGCTCGGAGAAGCCCCACTGCTGCTGCAGCCTGCGGCGGCGCACCGACGGCTGCTCGGGCAGGCCGGCACGCAGCTGCTCGACCCACTCGTCCCGGGGGGCCACCGGCACGAGGTCGGGCTCGGGGAAGTAGCGGTAGTCCTCGGCCTGCTCCTTGGACCGGCCCGACGTGGTCAGCCCGGTGTCCTCGTGCCAGTGGCGGGTCTCCTGGTGGACGCGCTGGCCGGCCGACAGCAGGCCCGCCTGGCGGCGCATCTCGTAGGTGACGGCCCGCTCGACCGAGCGCAGCGAGTTGACGTTCTTCGTCTCGGTCCGCAACCCGTAGGGCGCGTCGGCCGAGGGCCGCAGCGAGACGTTGACGTCGCAGCGCAGCGACCCCTCCTCCATGCGCACGTCCGACACACCGAGCCCTCGCACCAGGTCGCGCAGCTCGGCGACGTAGGCGCGGGCCACCACGGGGGCGAGCGACCCCACGCCCTCGAGCGGCTTGGTCACGATCTCGATGAGCGGGATGCCGGCGCGGTTGTAGTCCACCAGCGAGTACTCCGCCCCTTGGATGCGGCCGGTCGTACCCCCCACATGCAGCGTCTTGCCGGTGTCCTCCTCCATGTGCGCCCGCTCGATGCCGACCCGCAGGGTGCGCGGACCGTCGTCAGTGGGGATCTCGACGTCGAGCCAGCCGTCGGACGCGATGGGCTCGTCGTACTGGCTGACCTGGAAGTCCTTGGGCATGTCGGGGTAGAAGTAGTTCTTGCGGGCGAACCGGCACCACGGTGCGATGTGGCAGTTCAGGGCGAGCCCGATGCGAACGGCCGCCTCGACCGCCGCGGCGTTGACCACAGGCAGCGAGCCGGGCAGGCCGAGGCAGACAGGGCACACGTGAGTGTTGGGCGGTGCGCCGAACGCGGTGGAGCAGCCGCAGAACATCTTGGTGGCCGTGGAGAGCTCCACATGCACCTCGAGGCCGAGGACAGGGTCGTACTCGGCGACGACCTGCTCGTACGGGGGCAGCGCGACCGGGCTGGCCGCAGCCGAGGTTCCGGTGGTCACGCCGTCGAGTCCTCGGAAGCCGCCGTCTCGCCGGAGAGCATGGCCGCGAGGTCCTCGCCGACGCCTTCGTCGCGCAGATGGCGCAGCAGGAGCACGACGCTGATCGTGAGCGTCGCACCCCGCAGCAGCGCTTCGACCATCTCGAGCTTGTCCGAGCGGTGGTCGGCCTCCCTGAATGCCTTGATCACACTGACGATGCCGACCGTGGCACCGACCACCTTCACGACGTCGATGAGCTTGAGGTTCTTCACTGCCCCACATCCAGGTCAGGGACGAGGGCGGTGAGTGCACCGCCCCACTGATCGGATCGGGCGGCCTCGAGAGCCGCACCGACGCGGTACAGGCGGTCGTCCGCCATGGCCGGCGCCATCACGTGCAGCCCGACCGGTAGTCCGTCCTCGTCGGCCAGGCCGCACGGGAACGAGGCCGCGCCGATGCCTGCGAGGTTCGCCGGGATCGTGCACAGGTCGGCCTTGTACATCGCCAGGGGGTCGTCGACCCGTTCACCGATGGGGAACGCCGTCGTCGGCGTCGTGGGCGACAGCAGCACGTCGACGCTCTCGAACGCCGCAGCGACGTCGCGAGCGATGAGCGTGCGTACCTTCTGCGCCGAGCCGTAGTACGCGTCGTAGTAACCGCTCGACAGGGCGTAGGTGCCGATCATGATGCGGCGCTTGACCTCGGGCCCGAAGCCGGCGCCCCTGGTGAGGGCCATGACCTGCTCGGCGGAGCGCGTCCCGTCGTCGCCGACGCGCAGCCCGTAGCGCATGGCGTCGAAGCGGGCCAGGTTCGAGGAGGCCTCGCTCGGTGCGATGAGGTAGTAGGCGGGCAGGGCGTAGACGAACGAGGGGCAGGAGACCTCGACGACGTGGGCGCCACGCTGCTCGAGCAGGGCGACGGCCTCGGTGAAGCGGGTCAGCACACCGGGCTGGTAGCCCTCTCCCCCGAGCTCACGCACCACGCCGACGCGCATGCCCGCCACACCCTGAGCGCCTGCGCCGGCCCGGGCGGCGGCCACCACGTCGGGCACGGCGGCGTCGATGGAGGTGGAGTCGCGGGGGTCGTGCCCGGCGATCACGGCGTGCAGCAGGGCAGCGTCGAGCACGGTGCGCGCAGCGGGACCGGCCTGGTCGAGCGAGGACGAGAACGCGACGAGGCCGTAGCGGCTCACACCCCCGTAGGTGGGTTTCACCCCGACGGTGCCGGTGACGGCGGCGGGCTGGCGGATCGAGCCTCCGGTGTCGGTGCCGATGGCCAGGGGCGCCTGGAACGCGGCGAGCGCAGCGGACGAGCCGCCGCCGGATCCGCCCGGGATGCGTTGCAGATCCCACGGGTTGCGGGTGGGGCCGAACGCCGAGTTCTCGGTCGAGCTGCCCATGGCGAACTCGTCCATGTTCGTCTTGCCGAGGATCACGGTGCCGGCAGCTCGGAGCCGTTCCACGACCGCGCTGTCGTAGGGCGGCACCCAGCCCTCGAGGATCCGCGAGCCGCAGGTCGTGGGCATCCCCCGGGCGGTCATGACGTCTTTGACGGCCACGGGGACGCCGGCCAGCGGGCCCAGCGGCTCCCCCGCGGCCCGGCGTGCGTCGACGTCGCCGGCTGCTGCCAGCGCCCCGTCGGCGTCCACGTGCAGAAAGGCGTGGACGGCCTCGTCGGTCGCGCTGATGCGATCGAGGTGGGCCCGCGCGACCTCGACGGCGCTGACCTC
>JALOLF010000101.1 GCA_025456085.1 Acidimicrobiales bacterium | reverse complement strand
AGCACTGGTGGGTGGAGCGCACCTCGGTGACGGGTCGGTCCGGCAGCGAGGACAGCGGGGCCGACGCCTTCGCCGTCGAGGAGGGTCGCCAGATCGTGGTGCTGGACTCGATCGTGTCGGGAGCGGCGGCCGACGGCATCGACACCAAGGCCACTGACGTGGTGGTGTTCGGCGCCCGGGTTCTCGATGTCGCCCGCAACGGCATCAAGCTCTGGGCCGGCGGCGACGTGATCGACACCGTCGTGGACGGCAGCGACGCCGACGCGGCGCTGGTCGGACACGGCGAGGCCCGCTACCGCTACCTGCACGTGCTCGTGACGAACCACGGCGATCCCGAGGGCGGCGCCTACATCGGCACGTGGGCCTACGACGACCAGGTCCCGGTCACCCTCGAGATCCTGAACTCGATCTTCGCGACCAACGCCCCAGGCGGGTTCTACGTGCCCGAGGGCTCGACGGTCACCATCTCCCGAACGATCGTCGACGACGGCGAGGCCAAGCTCGTCGACGTGGGCGACGAGCTGACCGTCACCGTCGCCGAGGCCGGGCAGCTCGACGAACTGGGGTGGACGATCGACCTCGTCGTCGCCGAGCCCGGCTTCACCGACCCGACGACCCGCGACTTCACCACCACGCCCGGGAGCCCGGCGCGCGACGCCGCCGACGTGGTGGAGGGACTCGAGCGGGACCTCACCGGCGCGCCCCGGAGCATCGGGCCGGGACCCGACATCGGCCCCTACGAATCGGGCTGACCGGCACCGCCGTTCGGATCCGGCCCGCCCGGCCCTCCGATCGGGAACGCCCGCACCGGCGGCCCGGCGCGGGCATACATCGCGGGCAGGAGACGTTTGCAGATCCCGGGCGCACCGCTGCGCCACCGGTCCCCACGGGACGCAAGCTGCGGAGGTTCTCGTCATGGACATCGCCGTCACCGGCTCCAGTGGGCTCATCGGCACCGCCCTGTGTCGGGCCCTCGAGCGCGACGGGCACCGGGTGCGCCGGGTCGTGCGTCGCGCCGTGCGTGACGGGGAGTCCGCCATCGCGTGGGACCCGGCCGCCGGCACCGTCGACGCCGCGGCCTTCGAGGGCCTCGATGGCGTGATCCACCTCGCCGGTGCCGGCATCGGAGACAAGCGCTGGAGTGAGGACTACAAGCGCGAGATCCTGGAGAGCCGCACCCGCAGCACCGATCTGCTGGCCCGCACCCTCGCCGGCCTGGAGCGCAAGCCGTCGGTGTTCGTGAGCGGGTCGGCCATCGGGATCTACGGCGACCGCGGGGACGAGCTGCTGACCGAGCAGAGCCCGCCGGGCTCGGGGTTCCTGGCCGACGTGGTCGTGGCGTGGGAAGCCGCCGCCCGACCGGCCGTCGAGGCCGGCATCCGGGTCCCCTTCGTCCGCACCGGCATCGTGCTGTCCCCGGACGGCGGCGCGTTGCCGAAGCTGCTCCCGCTGTTCAAGGCGGGCGTGGGCGGCAAGATGGGCTCCGGCCGGCAGTGGTGGAGCTGGATCTCGCTGCCCGACGAGTTGGCCGCCATCCGCTGGCTCCTCGACCACGACGTCGCCGGCCCGGTGAACCTCACCGCGCCCGCGCCCGTCACCAACGCCGAGTTCACCAAGGTCTTGGCCCGGGTGCTGAAGCGCCCAGCGGTGCTCCCGGTGCCGGCATTCGGCCCCAAGCTCCTGCGGGGCGCGGAGCTGGCCCAGGAGCTGCTGTTCAACAGCCAGCGGGTGCAGCCCTCGGTGCTGGAGACCGAGGGCTTCCCGTTCCTGCACGCAGATCTGGAGGCCGCGCTGCGGACGCTGCTCGAGCGCCCTGCCGAGGCTGCCTGACCACCTCGGCTCCGGCACTGCCTCGGCGCCGGGACTGCCTCGACGGCGGCCCGATCGTCACGGCTCCACCACGACGCCCTTCCAGAAGGCCACCCGGTCGCGGATCTGCGCCGCGGCCTCCTTCGGCTCGGGGTAGTACCAGGCTGCGTTCGGGTTCACCTGCCCGTCGACCACCACGTCGTAGTAGCTGGCCGTGCCCTTCCACCCGCACACCGTGTGGTGGTCGCTCGGGCGCACCAGGTCCGGGCGCAGCGACGCCACCGGGAAGTAGTGGTTGCCCTCCACCACGACCGTGTCGTCGCTCTCGGCCAGCACGCTGTCGTTCCACATCGCTCGGGGCATCGGATCACTCCAGGGTCGGGGGACGTCCTCGGCACCTCCAACCCACGAACCTCGCTGCGCATTTCCCGGGCCGTGACGCGCCGGTGGCCCGGCACGGGACCGGGCCACCGGGTCGCGACGTCGCTCGACGTCAGCGGATCACTTGGGCGGCATGCGGATGCCGCCGTCGACGCGGATGGTCTCGGCGTTCATGTAGCTGTTGGTGACGAGCTCGACCACCATGCTGGCCAGCTCATCGGGCTTGCCGAGGCGCTTGGGGAACAGCACGCCCTTCTCCAGGTTGGCCTTGAAGGCCTCGGAGGCCTCGCCGGTGCCGTAGATGGGCGTGTCGATGAGGCCGGGGGCGACCGTGTTCACGCGGATGCCGACGGCCGACAGGTCGCGGGCGATGGGCAGGGTCATGCCGACCACGCCCCCCTTGGAGGCGGAGTACGAGGCCTGGCCGATCTGGCCGTCGAAGGCGGCGACGGAGGCCATGTTCACGATGGCGCCGCGCTCGCCGCTCTCGAGGGGCTCGTTCTGGCTCATGGCCGTGGCGGCCAGGCGGATGCAGTTGAACGAACCGATCAGGTTGATCTCGATGACCTTGCGGAACACCTCGAGGTCGTGGGCCGAGCTGTACTGGCCGTCCTTGCCGATGGTGCGGGTGGCCCAGCCGACGCCGGCGGAGTTCACCAGCGAGCGCAGCGGGCCCATCTCCTTGGCGAGCTCGATGGCGGCGACGACGTCGTCGACGTTGGTGACGTCGGCCTTGGCGAAGGCGCCGCCCAGCTCGGTGGCCAGCGCGTTGCCCTTCTCCTCGTTCATGTCGAGCACGACGACCTTCGCGCCCTTGGCGGCGAGCTGACGGCAGCAGGCCTCACCGATGCCCGAGGCGCCGCCGGTGACGATTGCAGATGTCCCGTTGATGTCCATGGGCGGACAGCGTAAGCGCCGCGGACCGGCCGGGAAAAAGCGAGCGACGCGCCGCCGGGCTCAGCCCTTCTTCGACCGGCTCTTCGACCGGCCACCCATCACCAGCACGCCGGCGGCCAGGCCCAGCAGGAACGTCAGCAGCAGGGCCACCCACAGCGAGACCGTGGCGTCGAACAGACCGAAGTCGATCTGCACGTCGTCCCGGTTGAGCAGCACGAAGGCCAACCCGACCACGGCGAGGCCACCGCCGACCGCGATGCGGGGGGTGACGACGATCCCCTTCGACCTGCCAGATCCGTCCGTCATGTCGAGGACCCCTTCCCGTGACGTCGCCCGACGCCACCCGTCGCCGTCCGAGGGCGGCCGGCACGCGGTCCCAGTCTGCCCGCCCCGACACGCCGGGCGGTGCCGGTACGGCCAGGGCGGCGGATCAGCCCAGCAACGAGGCGATGAGCAGGTAGTGCCCGACGACGGCGGCGATGACCAAGGCGTGGAACACCTCGTGGTAGCCGAAGACGTGCGGCCACGGATCGGGACGCTTCCGGGCGTACACCACGGCACCCGTCGAGTAGAGCACGCCGCCCAGCACCAGCAACGAGAAGCGGGCCGGCTCGAGCGCCGACCACAGCCAGGGCAGGGCGGCCACGGCGAGCCAGCCGACGCCCAGGTAGCACGAGGCCGTCACCCAACGGGGGGCGTGGAGCCAGAACACGCTCACCGCCACGCCGACCGCCGCGCCCAGCCACACCGCCACGAGCAGCGGCGTCGCCCGTGCGCTGCCGAGGGCGAGGCCGGCGACGGCGGTGTAGGTACCCGCGATGAACACGAAGATCGTGGAGTGGTCGAGCCGGCGCATCCACGGCAGGACGCGTGGGGACCAGGACCCGCGGTGCAGGAGCGCGCTGCACCCGAACAGGGCCGCCAGGCTGATCGCATAGATCCAGAGCAGGAACCGGTCGTGGCGCGTCGACGCCGCCGACGCCAGGACGGGTCCGAGGGCGATCGCCACGAAGAAGGCGACCTGGTGGGAGACGCCGCGCAGCCGGGGCTTCACGGGTCGCACCGCGCCGTCGGCCACCAGCCCCGGACTCGGTTCCATCGTCGACCTCCCGCCGGTCGGGCACGTGCCCTCGCGGTTCGCAACAGGATGCGCAGGTCCGACGGCAGGCGAGGCAGGGTCTTTCGGCCCTTGCCTCGCGTGACATGTGCCACGCACGGGTGCCGGGGCCGGTGCGGTCGCCGCCGTCGCCAACACGGTGCGGTTCGGGCCGCGGTCAGCGGCGACACCCGCGGCGTTACCATCAGGTCTCCGGGACCTCCCCCAGCCCCGGGACCCCACCCTCCGCCGTGACGCCTCCCCCGAGCACACCGTGATCATCGACGGGCGCGACCTGCCCGACGGGGACGTGCGCCGAGCCGACGTGTGCGTCGTGGGCGCGGGGGCCGCCGGCATCACGATCGCCCTCGAGCTGCGGGGCTACGGGCTCGACGTCGTCGTGCTGGAAGGCGGCGGCCTCGAGGCGGAGCCCGACGGCACCGCGCTGTACGACGCGGAGATGGTCGGCGAGCTGTTCGGCACGCCCGGGGCACCGGTGCCGCTCACCGCGGTGCGGCTGCGCTACCTCGGTGGCACCACGAACCACTGGGCCGGGTACTGCCGCCCGCAGGAGTCGGCGGCGCTGAACCCGCGGCCGCACCGGCCCGGGTCGGGCTGGCCCATCGACGCCGACGAGCTCGCCCGGTGGTACACCCACGTGAGCCCGCTGCTGCAGATCGACACGCCCGAGTTCGACTGGCAGACCTGGGCCGAGCGCCACGACCTGGAGGGACCGCTGCTCGACGGCGGTGGGTACACGACGAGGGTCAACCAGTACCGGCCCGTCCGCTTCGGGCAGGTCTTCCGCCCCGAGCTCGAGCAGGCGAGCGACGTGGAGGTGATCCTGCACGCCACCGCGACCGAGGTGCTCATCGGGGACAACACCGACACCGTGGACGGCGTGGCGGTGGCCGTGCTGGGCGGTCCGCGCTTCACCGTGGAGGCCCGCGCCGTGGTGGTGGCCCTGGGTGGCCTCGAGAACCCCCGTCTGCTGCTCGCCTCCGACGCGGTGCGCACGGCGGGACTCGGCAACGCCGAGGACCACGTGGGCCGCTACTTCTGCGAGCATCCGCAGGCCGACCTGGGCATCGCGGTGCTCGACCGCACACCCGAACAGCTCGGCCTGTACCGCCAGATCCCGCTGGAGAGCAACCCGTTCTTCGGCATCACCTCGTTCCTGGTGGCCGACGAGGACCTGCTCGACCGACACGAGCTGCTGGGCATCGACATCGGGCTCATCCCGTTCCCCTACCCGGACCGGGCACGGGGCGACGGCCTGGCCACGACCGAGGTGGGTTCCGTCGCCACGGCGCTCGACACGGGCCCGCTCGGCTCCGTCGCGGTGGTGCGCGCCATCGGCGAACAGGAGCTGAACCCGGACTCACGCGTGCTGCTGAGCAACGAGCGAGACGCCCTCGGCATGCCGAAGCTCCAGCTCGACTGGCGGTTCCTGGAGATCGACCGCCGTTCGATGCTGACCCATCTCCGCCTGTTCGCAGGTGAGCTGGGCCGGCAGGGTCGGGGCCGGTTGCAGCTGGTGCCGGGCACCATGGCCCCCGCCGGGGACCCCGCCACGGACGGCAGCTTCCTCGGCCTGTACACGGTCGATCCCGAGGCGGCCGATCCGGAGGGCTTCCACCTCGCCTACGGCTGCCACCACATGTGCACCACACGCATGGCGACCAGCCCCGGTGACGGGGTGGTCGACACCGACTGCCGGGTGTTCGGCACCGCGAACCTCTACGTCGCGGGCGGCTCGGTCTTCCCCGTGGCGGGAACGGCTCCCCCCACGTTCACGATCGTGGCGCTGGCCGCCCGCCTCGCCGCCCACCTCGCCTCGAGGGTGTCGCCGTGAGCACGACCGGGGCGGGGCTCAGCCGCCGCACCGTGCTCGCAGCGATCGTGGGGGTAGGTGCCGCGCTGACGGCCGGCGCCTTCGGCTACCTGGCGTTCGGCCCCGCCGACGACGACGACGACGACAGCGGAACCAGCGACGACCTCACCGCCACGGTGCCCACCCGCCAGGCGCTGCTGGCCGTCGGCGAGCGGTACCTCGCCACCCACCCCGAAGAGGCCGACACCGAGGTGCTGTTGGCCGCCCTGGCGCCGCTGGGCGGCTCGATCCCCGCCGACCCCGACACGCAGCTCGCCGTGCTCGGGCAGCAGGTGAGCGCGGACTACGCGGCCGGTGACGTCGTGGAGCTGGACGGCTGGGTGCTGTCGCGCACCGAGGGTCGTGCTGCGGCGCTGTTCGTGCTCGAACGCTGATCGGGCGAGTCGGCAACACACCCGGCGCGCCGACCGCCTCGGGCTCAGGAATCCGGACCGAACCACCGCTCGTAGAGCTGCTGGTAGGTCCCGTCCTCGCGCACCGCGAGCAGCGCCCGGTCGATGCGCTCGGTCCGTGCGCTGCCCTGGCCGAGGGCGACGCCGTAGTACTCCGGCTCGAACACCGGCCCCACGACCACCACGCGGCCCTTGCCGTCGGTCTGGGCGTAGTAGCGCAGGATGGGCGCGTCGTAGACGACGGCATCCACCTGGTCGGCCTCGAGCGCCCGGAAGGCGTCGTCGGCCGTCGGCTCGGCCGCACCGGCGATGCCCGCCTCGCGCAGGAACTCCTCGGACGTCGTCCCGGCCACGACGGCGACCTTGCCGCTCTCGAGGTCGCCGAGGCCACGGACGTCTCCCTGGATCTGTCCGAGGGTCAGGTTCGTGGTGATGACCGCGGTGAAGTTGGCCACGAAGATGACGCCCACGATCATCCAGAAGATGGTGAGCACGCGCCCGATCCGCCGGCGCGGCACCCGGTCGCCGTAGCCCACGGTCATCATCGTCACCATGGCCCACCAGAGGCCGTCGAAGACCCCATGGCGCGCGTCGCGGTGGAAGTCCGGATTGCCCGACCGCTCCACCAGCCACACGACGACGCCCATGAACAGCGAGGCGACGAGCATGACCGCGACGAGCCACAGCACCGGGCCGGAGAAGACGGCAGCCACGATGCTCGCCGGGGTCACCTCGCTGTCGTCGCGGGTCATCACCTGCAGACCCGAGTCGAACACCGGCGACGAGAAGTCCACGACCTCTTCGCGCTCGGCCGTGATGCTGATCGCTGCGATGGCCGCGTCGGCGCCGCCGGATTCGACGGCGTCCAGCTGGGCGCCCACATCCTCCACCCACACGTAGGTCGTCTCGAACCCCGCACGTGCCGCGACCTCGTTCCACAGGTCGATGCTGAAGCCGCGCGGTCGCTCCTCGTCGAACACGAACGGCGGGGCGGGCTTGATGGCCACCCTGATCGACTCCGCGTCCGGCACGACCTCCGGCTCGGCGTCGACGTCGGCGCGCGCGTCGGTGCCCGGCGACTCGGCGAGGGTCGTGGTCGTCGACGATTCCTGGGCCTGCGCGACCGCGCTCGCGGCGAGGCACGCCAGGGTGGCGAGCACGAGCACGGCCCACCGCCGGATCGCCGACGAGCGGGTCGACGGGCGTGCACCGCTCCCAGCAGCCGTCGTGACCATCGCAGGATCATGACGCACCCCGCCACCCCGAGGCGCGCACGGGGCCGCTCGATCGGCGCATCGGCGCAGCCCTGCCCGCGGTCGCCGTGCGCCTCCGGCCGTCACGGAGCACCGCTGCTACCGTCGCCGTGTGCGCGTCGGTTTGAGCGTTCCCGTCATGGACGAACCCGCCACCCTCGTGGACCTGGGCGTGGCGGCGGAGTCCAGCGGGTGGGACGGCGTGTTCCTGTGGCACCACGTCATGGGCACGCCGGACTTCCCGGTGCCCCTGTCCGACGCCTGGGTGGTGCTGGGCGCGCTGGCCGTGCGGACCGAGCGGATCCGGCTCGGCACGGTGATCACCGCGCTGCCCCGCCACCAGCCCCAGGAGGTGGCCCGCCAGAGCGTGACCCTGGACCGGCTGTCGAAGGGCCGGATGGTGCTCGGCGTCGGCCTCGGCGAGCCGCCCACGGAGTTCACGGCGCTCGGGCGCACCGCGGATCGCCGCGTCCTCGCCTCGATGCTGGACGAGGGGCTCGAGGTCGTGACGGGGCTGTGGACGGGCCGGCCCTTCTCCCACCACGGCGACCACTACTCGTTCGACGACGTGCAGTTCCTGCCGCCGCCGGTGCAGGAACCGCGCATCCCGATCTGGGTGTCGGCCCTGAGCCGCAACGAACGCACGCTGGGTCGTGCGGCCCGCTGGGACGGCGTCGTGCTCGGCGCCATGACCGCCGAGGGCGGGATGGAGGTCCTGCCTCCCGACGCGGTGGCCGAGGTCGCCGCCCGTCCGGACGCTCCCGCGGACATCGTCGTCGCCGCCCCGGCCGAGACCGATCCGGCGCTCTACGAGGACGCCGGCGCCACGTGGGTGCTCATCTCCGGCTGGCTCGACGCGCTGCGCGACCTGGCCGCCGCGCCGCCACCGCGGTGAGCGCCACGTTCGATCGGGGAGTCCGAGCTACGTGGCGCCAGGACCCACGCCGGCTACCGATCAGCGCCGCACGACCGTGATGGTGCACCGAGGTCCGGGCGCGCGACCGAGGCGGCCATCGGCGGTGACCAACGGAACCTCGAGGGCTTCGGCGAGCGCGACGTCGGTGTCGAGCACGAAGAGATACGACAGCAAGCAGTCGTAGGCACCCGCCGTCTTCGTGTCGACGTTCGCCGCCTGATAGATCGTCGCGTTGCTCACGATCCCCGCCGTGTTCAGCGCGAGGACCTCGACGTAACGGGCGCGTCTCGCAGGATCACGTCCCGACAGGCCGGCCGCGTCACGGGTGACGAGCTGTTCGAGATAGCTCGAGAGCCAACGCTGACGCCCTCGCCCTCCGAGCTCGATGGCCACCTCCGGGAGCCCTCCGCGGAGCGCCAGGTCGACGTACTCCGGAAGGGTCGGCGCCGGTCCCGAGACCCCCAACGAGAGCGCGTCGCCACCCGCGATGACGTCGACCGTGTTCGGCCCCGAGGACGTTCCGACCAACTCGCGCTGATCGAGGGTGAACATCGGGAGACGAACCAGACGGCCGGTCCCCGGCCAGGTCTCTGCCTCCAGGTCCACTCGCACGCTCCCCGTCAGCACGAATCGGCCTGGACGTTGATCATCATCGACTGCCCGCTCGACAGCGGCGAGCACCTCGGGAACGGCCTGCCACTCGTCCAGCAGGACGGGTTCGTCGAATCCGGCCAACGCCGCATCGGCGTCTGCCACGAAGGCCGCCGCCTCCGCCGCCTCCGCCGGATCGTCGAGACGAACGATGCTCGGCGCGTGCCGACGGGCGGTGGTGGTCTTGCCCGCGCCCCGAGGCCCCACGAGCAGGAGCACGGGGTGCTCTCGAATCGCCTCGGCGTGCTCCGCATCGACGATCCTCGGGACGTCGTTCGACATCCCCAGACCCCACCCGGATGGACCGGAACCAGTTCCCCACATGGACCGCTTCAGCGCACTCCGATGGACCGCGGCAGGTTCACCTCCTCGACCAGCGAGCCTTCAACCCGAAGGGCCCCACCCGCCGCCTCCCGGCGTCAGCATCCGCAGGACATCACCGGCCTCGAGCTGGATCGTGCACGTGTCGGGTAGGCGCTCGGCCAGCGCTTCGTCGCCGCCCGGGCAGGAGCCAGTTCTCCCCCACCGCTCCGGGCTCGCCGCCAGCGAGGCCCCACGGCCGCGAGACCCGGCGCTCGGTGATCAGCGACACGGTGGCGTCGACGAGGACCTGGAGGTCGCGCTCGATCCCCTCGCGACCCGCGGACCATCCCGCGCCGCCACTCCCACGCCGCAGCCGCTGCCGGAGCACCCGCATCGGGAACGCCCGCTCCAGCGCCTCGATCGGAGTATCTCCCGTGTTGGTTGACCCACTCTGCACACCTCGCCGACGAAGGCGTCATGCTCGCCAGAGCCGATCGACCGGCAGTACGTGCAGCCGGTCTTCGGCGGTGTAGGACTGTGCTCCGAGATGGAGTGCCACGCCAGCCACGAAGGCCGAGCCGAGCGCGGATCGCAGCTTTCGCAACGGGGCGAGCTCCTTGGCGTCGATACGTTGCGCGGCCTTGACCTCGAAGGCCACGACTGCTCCGTCGTCTCGTTCGACCACGAGGTCGACCTCGTCGCCATCACGGGTCCGCCAGTGCCCGACGCCCGCGATGCCGTCGAGCCACGAGGCCTGCTTCGTCAGCTCACCTACGACGAACGTCTCCAAGAGGTGGCCGAGCTCGGTGAGCGCCGTCGCCTCTCGTCGCGCCAACTTGTCGGGGGTGAGACGCAGCAACCGCGCCGCCACACCTGAGTCCACGACGTGGACCTTCGGACGCGACGCCGCTCGTGAGCCGAGCGTCGTTCCCCACGCCGGCAGCCGATGCACCAGGAACACCGCTTCGAGCAACCTGAGGTAGTTGTCGGCCGTCCGCTCGCTGACGTGGAGGGCCTGCGAGGCCCGTGCGAGGTTGAGCACCTGGCCGGTCTGGCCGGCCAGTCGCTCCAACAGCTTGGGGAGGACAGCCGCCTGCTCCACGCGAGCGAGCTCCCGGACGTCACGTTCGAGCGTGAGCCGGACATAGTCGTCGAACCATCGGGAGCGCCCTGCTGCTGTCTCCCGGGTCAGCGGGATCGGAAAGCCACCGGCGACGATCCTTCCGATGTACGCCTCACGTGCCGTGTTCGATGTGCGTCCGATCAGCTCGCCGGCCTCGTCCGAGAAGAGTCGAACCAGCAGACCTTCCTCGACGCCGGCGATCTCACCCTGCGAGAGGGGAAACACCGGGAGCCTGTGCAACCGTCCGGTGAGCGCCTGCGCAGCTGCGGGCAGCGACTCGTGGCGCGCCGAGCCCGTGAGGACGAACCGTCCGGGCCGGCCATCCCGGTTCAGCTCCGCCTTGACGGCGTCGAGGACGAGTGGAACGTGTTGGTACTCGTCGATGCACACCGGCTCTGGCCCCGCGACGAACGTGGCTGGATCCAACGCCACCGCATCCCGCGTGGCGACGTCATCGAGATCCAGCAGTCGGGCCCCGGTGACGTGCGCCAGGCGTCGAAGCAGCGTCGACTTGCCGACCGACCTGGGACCCTGCAGCAGCAGCACCGGCTCCTCCCGGAACCGGTCGAGCACCACCGCCTCGAGCCGTCGGGGGACGGTACCTCTGAGCAAGTGGTCCACGATCGCTCAGCCTAGTGCTTCTTGCGGAAACGGAGGATGGTTTCTTGCGGTTTCGGAGGCTCCTCTGGTGCGGATCTGGAGGTGCTCCCACTTCGGACCAGGGATCGCTCCCGTTCTGGACTGCGGCCGGCCGAACGACCAGCCCCGGAGACCGCGACACCACCGACCTCACGACTCCTCCGCGCGAACCCTCGTTGCCGGGCAAGACCGCGGACAGCAGCTCGAGCGGAAGTAGCAGGGGAATCGAGAACCGACCGCTCGATGGCGAACGGCCCATCGACCTGCTGGCCGACGTGCGGTTCGACGAGGTGCGTCGAGCGGCCGAGGCCTTCGTCGACGGCACGTACGTGTGAGCCCAGCCGGGACGGCTGCAAACCAGGTCGTTACCCGGCTCAGGACACGAGGGCAGCTCGACGCAGCACCGCAGCGGTCACCCGACATCGCTCGGCGGCGCACCCCAGCCGCCGCCGCCCGGTGTCAGCATCCGGAGGACATCGCCGGCCTCGAGCTGGATCGTGCACTTGTCGGGCAGCCGCTCCGCCCTCGACTCGTCGCCGCCCGGGAGGAGCCAGTTCTCCCCCACCGCCCCCGGCCCGCCGCCAGCCAGGCCCCACGGCTGCGAGACCCGCCGCTCGGTGATCAGCGACACGGTCGCGTCGGTCAGCACCTGGAGGTCCCGCTCGATCCCTTCGCCGCCCGGAGCGGAACCCGCACCGCCGCTCCCCCGTCGCAGGCGCTGGCGGAGCACCCGGAGCGGGAACGCCCGCTCCAGCGCCTCGATCGGAGCATTTCTCGTGTTGGTGACGCCACCGAACACGCTGCACTCCGGTCATCGGCGTACAACGGTGATCGTGCACTGGGGTCCCGGCGCGCGGGCCAGGCGACCATCAGCAGTCACGAGCGGGCTCTCGAGCGCCTCTGCAAGTGCGACGTACGTCGCGTCGTACGCGCTGAGGTTCTCGCGCAGCTGCCACACACGAACCAGGAGACCTGACACACCGACGCGCTCGATACCCAGCCGCTGCCAGACATGGATCATCCGCTCGGCGGCCCCAACGTCGAGATCGCCCCGAAGCACTTGGCGACGAAGAGTGTGGACGACCTCCGAGTCCGCCAGGTGCGGGCAGATGGCGGCTTCGGCTGCCAGCATCGCCCTCGCCTCGCCGTCGTTCATGAGACCGATCACTGCGGCCGAGGCGTCGATCACGATCAACGAGACGCTCGCCCTGCCTCGACATCTGCGACGACGACATCGGCGTCGACTCCGAGGTCCGGTAGCCCGGCAAGCAGCGCGGGATTGTCTGCGCGACGTGAGATGTAGGCAAGTTCGCGCGTCGCAAACGCCGATAGCGACAGGCCCTCCCTCTCAGCGAGACGCTCCAAGCGCTCGCCGACGTCGTCAGGCACGTTTCGGAGGTACAGGGTTCGCATGTCGCATAATGCTAGCTCGTCGCCTACACTTCGCAACGGCATGGATCACGGCGAGGAACTGTCCTGCCGACGGTCAATCCCGAGATGGACCAGCCTCCGTTCCCGGGTTCGACCACGCTGGATCTCCCCAACCACCGCCACCTGGAGTCAGCATCCGGAGAACATCTCCGGCCCGGAGCGGGATCGTGCACTTGTCGGGGAGGCGCTCGACCAGCGCCTCGTCCCCGCCGGGCAGCAGCCAGTTCTCCCCCACCGCTCCGGGCTCGCCGCCGGCCAGGCCCCACGGCTGCGACACCCGGCGCTCGGTGATCAGCGAGACGGTCGCATCCGTCAGTACCTGCAGATCCCGCTCGATCCCCTCGCCACCGGGAGCAGACCCGGCTCCCCCACTCCCCCGCCGCAGCCGTTGGCGCAGCACCCGCAGCGGGAACGCCCGCTCGAGCGCCTCGATCGGAGTGTTTCTTGTATTTGTGAACTCCGTAGGTTTGGCCACCGAGTGATGAGAGATTCCGCTCGCTGAGCGGCCTAGTGCATCAGATGGCGCGTGTCGCGTCGTCGGCACTCTCACTCGAACGATCATGGCTGCCTCTGCTTCTACGCGCTCGGATCGCCGTTCTCCGGCGGTGGCCCTTCGGGGTCGAGCCGCGATCTACGCGCGGCAGTCGATCACCCGGGAGGGATCCGCGTCGCTCGATGTCCAGGTCGAGGCGTGCCGGGAGGCCGCCGCGCGGCTGAAGCTCGATGTCGTCGCCGAGCTGGTCGAGGCGCCGTCGACGTCGGGCTACAGCAATCGTGGACGCAACCGGCCGAAGTTCCGTGAGCTGCTCGACCTGATCCGTCGAGGGGAGGTCGACTGCGTGGTCGCCTACAAGACCGACCGGCTGTCCCGCGGCGGCGGGCCCGGCTGGGCGCCCCGCGTCGATGCGTTCGAGGCGGCCGGGCGCGATCCCGACCGAGCCGTCGCAACGACCGACGGCTGGGTGAGCGAGTTCGAGATCGGCATCCGCTCGGCGATGGACCGGGAGGAGTCGAAGAAGACCTCGGACCGGATGCTGGCCGTGCGTGCCCGTGAAGCAAAGGAAGGCAAGCCGCGGATCGGTGGTCGTCGGCCGTACGGGTACTCGCGGGACATGAGCGAGCACGTCCGGGAGGAAGTCGAGCGGATCGAAGAGGCCGCCGACCGCGTGCTCGCCGGCGAGTCGATGTGGAGCATCTGCACCGACTGGAACAAGGCTGGCGTGCCCACGGTGACCGGCAAAGCGTGGACGGTCCAGACGCTGACCTCGATCCTCACCTCGCCACGCATCGCCGGGTTCCGGACCCACCGGGGCAAGGTCGTCGGCGAGGGCCAGTGGAAGCGGATCATCGACGAGGATCGCCACGACGCCCTCGTGGCGGCGCTGGCGCCGCGGGAGTCGAAGCCTCGCAAGGGCCGGACGTACCCGCTGGTCGGCTTCCTGGTGTGCGGCAAGTGCGGCGGGCCGCTGCGCTCATTGACGCGAGAGAACGGCGGCCGGTCGTACGCGTGCCGGAAGGGCCCGGGCATGGGCGGCTGCGGCGGCATCCGCATACAGGCCAACGGGCTCGAGGCGTACGTTCGCGATCTCATCTGCGGCATGCTCGCAGACCCGGTGACGCGGGCAGCGATGGCAGAGCTGGCGCCAGCGTCGACGCCCGGGACGACGTCGGATGCGCTGACCGATCTCCACCTGCGTCGGGAGCGCCTGATCGACCTCTACACGGATGGCGACATCGACCGAGCGACTTTCCGGTCCCGCCAGGCCAGGCTCGATGAGCAGATCCGAGTCGCGGAGGTCGACCAAGGGAATGGCCCGGTTGCGCTGCCGGCCATCCCGGCCTCGTTCGACGAGCTCGTGGCCATGTGGGAGGCGTCCGGGATCGACTTCCAGCGCCGACTGGTGGAGATCCTGATCGAGTCGGTGCGGGTCGACTCCGCCGAATCTCGAAGGAGAGCCTTCGATCCGTCGCGTCTCGTCGTTCACTTCCACGCGTAGCTCCCGACAGGTGCGAGCGGACGTCCGTACCATCGTGAGATGCGACGGCGTGAAAAACGACTCCTCGACGAGGTCGTCGGCTACTACCTCGCTTCGGGCGACTTCAACGGCCTCTACGTTCGGCCAGGCTCGACG
>JALOLF010000208.1 GCA_025456085.1 Acidimicrobiales bacterium | reverse complement strand
GGCGTCTCCGTACGCACCGAGGGCAGCCTGGCCGAGACACGCATTCGCGCGACCACGCCGGCACTGACCGAGGACGAGGTGTTCACCGCCGGTACGCCGGTCACCGCGGAGGTGAACCTGCGGCGCGATGACATCTTCGACATGGCGGACGACTTCCTCCGCAGCCTCGTGACGCCTCAGGGTGAGCGGTGAGCCGGCGGGCCGCAGCCCTTCTCGTCGCACTGGCGGTCGTGGCGCTGGCGGTCGTCGCGGTGGTGCTGAGCAGGACTGCGGACGACGGGCAGCCGGACGCGGATGCGTCCGCCGGCACCCCAGCCGCGGGCGAGCCCCAGGCGTCCGGTGACTGGACGGTGATCGACGCGGAGCCGTCCGACGAGGTGGACGCCGCCGTGACGGAGCTGCCGCAGATCCCAGGGCGCACGGGGCCGATGCGGGTGGACGACGACCTGGCGCCCCCCACTAACCGTTGGTACTCCGGCCTGCTCTTCGGGGACGCTCCTCAGCCGGTGTTCCCCGTGCCTCTGGCGCTGCTGACCGAGCAGGACGGCGTCACGATCGGGCTTCCCGAGGTGACCGCCACGGAGACGACCGTCGCGGGTCCGTTCGTGCCAGGTCTGCGCCTCGGCGTCGAGGCCGACGAGTTCGTGGCCACCGCCGCCGATCCGGTCTCCCTGACACTCACCTACCGCGCCGGCGGCACCGACGTCGGTCGTCTCGTGACTGCGGGAGGCTGGCCCTACGTCGGCTACACCGCCGTGTCGGACCAGACCGTCACCGTGCCGGCGACGATGCAGCAGAGCGACGGCGGGTGGCTCGTCGAGCAGGCGGGCGAGTCGCAGTACGGCGTTGTGGTCGTGGACGGCACGGGAGAAGCGCGCGACCCCGTCGCCCAGGACGGGCGCATCGAGCTGGCTGCGGACGAGACCGTGCTGCTGTTCGGGGCGCCCGACGAGCAGGTCGCGACAGCCCTGGCCGAGCGAGCCGCGCCACTCACGGGGGTCGAGACCGCGTACCGCACCGGCGCCGACGAGACCGTCACGCGGCTGCGCTACCTCACCCTGGACGACCAGCCGACGGCTCTGGCGACGATGCCACACCACCAGATGGTCGGAGCCGAGCTCGAGCGCCTCGGGGAGGTGCCCTCGATCTGGGGGGCCCTCGCGCTGCACGACGGCACGGAGCTGACGACCGCGGTGCCCACGCTCGAGCCGCGGGCCACACTCGATCTGAGCGGGCTCGACGAGCGCCAGCGCGCGGAGCTTGCCGAGCAGGTGCGTCGGGACGTCGAGACCGAGCTGTCAGGGCCCGCGTCCCCCACCGACAGCTACTTCGGCGGCAAGACCGCGTACCGCATGGCCCAGCTCGCCCGGCTCGCACAGGACGTCGGCGAGAAGCAGCTGGCCGCCGACATGCGGGAGCGCGTCGTGTCGGACCTCGAGACCTGGTTCACCCAGTCGTGCTCACCGGGGACGCTGCGGTGCGTCGCCTACGACCCGGAGTTCCGCGGCGTCGTGGCCCAGGAGCCGTCTTTCGGGTCGGAGCAGTTCAACGACCACCACTTCCACTACGGCTACTTCATCGCGGCAGCAGCGCTGGTCGCCGAGGACGACCCTGCACTCGTGGAGCGATGGGGTGCCACGTTGACGGCACTGGCCGCCGACATCGCGGCACCCGCGTCCTCGTCCGCCCTCCCGGCGTTGCGCGTCTTCGACCCATACGCGGGCCACTCCTGGGCCTCGGGCACCGCGCCCTTCGCCGACGGCAACAACCAGGAGTCGAGCTCCGAGGCGGTGAACGCCTGGAACGGGCTGGCGCACTGGGCGAGGGTGAGTGGCGACGAGCGGCTCGCGGCCCAGGCGACCTGGCAGCTGAGTCTCGAGGCCGCGACGGCGCGGGGGTACTGGGTGGAGCCGACGGACCTGGCGCCCGAGTTCGCCCACCAGGTGGTCGCCCTCAACTGGGGCGGCAAGCGTGACTGGGCCACCTGGTTCAGCGCCGAACCGTCGGCGATGCTCGGCATCCAGCTGATCCCGATGGGGCCCGTCTCGACCCATCTGGGCGGAGACCCCGACCGCGTGCGGGCGAACGTCGACGAGGCGGCCGGCGCCGGCTACGACGTCCTGTTCGGTGACTACCTGCTGATGTACCTCGCGCTGGCCGACGCTGAGCAGGCTCTCGAGCAGGCCCGCGACCTGCCCGACGAGCGCATCGACGACGGCAACACCCGCTCCTACCTGCTGGCGTGGGTGATGGCGCAGGGGTCATCCTGACGACTCTTCCTCGCCATCACGACGAGCGGGACAGCCGTTGTGCGATCAGCGCACGGCCGGCGGCAACAACCGACATGGGACGGAACGCACGTGCCTGCGCGGTGAGGTCGGCCATCTCGCCGTCCGTCAGGTCGAGGTCGGCTGCTTCGGCGTTGCTCTCGAGCTGCTCGACGCTGGAGGCACCGGGGATCGCCACCACCGCAGGCTGCTGGACGAGCCACGCCAGGGCCACCTGAGCGGGCCGCACGTCGTGCGTCCGCGCGATGTCCCGCAGGGCGTCGAGCAACCCGGCCGCGCGGACGAGGTTCTCCTCGAGGAACAGCGGATTCATCCGGCGCACCGCCCCGGACGGCTGGTGCGTGGCGTCGTAGCGCCCCGACAGCAGACCCTGGGCCAGCGGACTCCAGGCGATGACGAGACGGCCGTGCGTAGCCGCAAAGGGCACCAGGTCGTCCAGCGGGCCGGCGTGAGCCAGGCTGAACTGCACCTGGTTGGACAGCACCGGTCGGCCCAGCTCCGCCTCGGCGTCTCGCCACCGGGCGAGCGAGTAGTTGCTCACCCCCACGTGAGTGACCGTCCCGGCGTCCTGCAGCAGGCGCATCCCGGCCATCGTCGTCCCGTCCCGGATGACCGGGTTGGGCTGGTGCACCTGGTACAGGTCGATGGTCGAGACACCGAGCCGCCCCGCACTCGCGCGGCCGCGCGACCCCACCACCGGCGCGATCGGGAAGACCGGGAAGATCTTGGTCGCGACGAAGGACGCATCCACCGCGTCACGAGCGGCCAGTGCGCGGCCCAGGATCCGCTCGCTGCGACCGAAGCCGTAGGCCTCGGCAGTGTCGAACAGCGTGATCCCCAGGTCGACCGCTCGGGCCACGATCCGCTCGGCGTCCTGCGACGAGTAGGCCTCGCCGTAGCCCCACTCCCGCGAGCCGAACTGCCACGTACCCAGCCCGATCCGCGAGATCGGCTTGTCGCTGCTCGCCTCGTCCACGTACCTCATCGGTGGGCCACACCTCCGCACGCATTCGATCGGACGCTCGCGCCGCGCCCGCCTCGCACATGAATCCCTATCACCTCCAGCCGGGAAGCACCCGACGAAGGCCGCCTTCGAGCGCGATGACACCCTCGGACGGACCCCGAGCGATGATCGATGCGTCGTCCCGCCGCCGTGTACGTGGCCCTGCGTCCGTGATTCCTGGCGACTCGATCATCAGGGCACCCACGAGGGCGACGTGCCATGATCCGTGGGCAGCGGTCTCGGGGAGGTGGTCGCTCGATGCCAGGTGCAGGGGGACGGGACCAGCGCGGCCCCATGGAACGGCTCGTGCGTCTGGCTGCCGTGCTGTGGGCGGCGGGCCGTGTCGGCGTCGAGACCGAGCGGCTCATCGAGATCGGCGGCTACGACGCCGACAGCGCCAAGGACCTCAAGACCCAGCTGCTGCGCGACCTGCGCCACCTCGAGCGGCAGGGGTGGCAGATCACCAACGTCGAGCACGCCGGGCAGACGGCGCGCTACCGCATGGACACCGTCGACAACCGCCTTCGGGTGCGCCTCACGCCCGACCAGACCGCCGCGCTGCAGCGGGCCGCACTGGCCGCTGACCGGGTCGACCTGCTCGACCGGCTCGGCCTCGGTGCCGCCCGGCCTCAGGCAGCGTTTCCGATCGTGGTGGCGCCCGGCTCCCCCGGCTCGCACCTGGAGACGGTGCTCGAGGCCCTCCGCAGCCGCTGCCGGGTCACCTTCCGCTACAAGGGCACCCAGCGCGTCGTCCATCCCCAGTCCCTCAAACGGTCCGGCGGCACCTGGTACCTCGTCGGCGTCGAGCAGGGGGGCGACGAGCCGAAGTACTTCGTGGTCTCGCGCATGTCGGGCGTGTCGGTGGACACCCCGGGCACCGCCCGGCGCGTGGCCGCCCGTCCTCGCACGACGCTCGACCCGATGTCGTGGCAGGTCGACCCGCCCACCGATGTGCACCTCGAGGTCGACCAGGACTTCGTGGACGACGTCGTCCATCTGCTGGGTGAGCCCACACACAGCGAGCCTGCCGGCGACGGGGACGACGAGGACGACCGGCGGGTGCGCCTGACCTACACCGTGACGCACCGCGCTGCCTTGCGGGACCGCCTCTACGAGCTCGGCCTGCGGGTGCGCCTGGTCGGCCCCGCCGACGTGCGCGACGAGCTGCTGGCCGAGCTGGAGTCGATGACCGCGGACGCTGCGCCGTGACGGCCGATCCGCGGTACGTCCAGCGCTTCGCGCGGCTCCCCCAGGTGCTGGCGAGGCTGGAGCGGCATCCCGAAGGCGTCCCGCTGGACCACCTGGCCAAGGCGTTCGGCGTCACCGCACAGGAGTTGCGAGAGGACCTGCTCGCCTACTACACCGCCGACGTGCCACCGGGGCAGGTGTTCGGGCTCGTGCGGCGCGAGGTGATCGACTTTCTCGGCCCGGACGGCGACTGGGCCGACCCGAACCAGGCCGAGGTCGTGCGCATCACCGACCCCCGGCCGACCCAGGAGCTCGGCGTGGAGTACGTCGACGCCGCCGACCTGGCTCTGCTCTACACCGCGGGACGTGAGCTGCAGCGGCTCGAACCG
>JALOLF010000002.1 GCA_025456085.1 Acidimicrobiales bacterium | reverse complement strand
GTCGGCGCTGACCGAGGACCCCATCTACGACGCCTTCGGCACGCTCGGCATCGGGATCCTGCTGGTGTGCATCTCGGTGGTGCTGGCGGTGGAGATGAAGAGCCTCCTCATCGGCGAGGCGGCCGACCCGCGGGAGGAACGGGCCATCCGCGACGCCGTCGCGGCCAACCCGCTGGTGCGCGAGCTGATCTTCCTGCGCACCCAGCACTTCGGCCCCAACGAGTTGCTGGTCACCGCCAAGGTCGAGTTCGACGCCTCGCTCACGCTTCCCGAGCTGGCGGTCGCCATCGACCAGCTCGAGGGGGACATCAGGGCGGTCGTGCCGACCGCCCGGTACCTCTACGTGGAGCCCGACGTGAAGCGCGCCGCCGCCTCGATCCAGGGCGATCGGGACGGGAGTGGGGACGCCGCGGGATAGCGTCACCGGTCATGGCAGGCGAGGATCCCGTCCGCGAGCAGCTCGAGGCGCTCGGGGAGTTCATACGGAGCCAACGCAAGCAGGCGCAGCTCTCGCTGCGCGACCTGGCCGAGCGGGCCAACGTGTCGAACCCCTACCTGAGCCAGATCGAACGCGGGCTCCACGAGCCCTCCGTCCGCGTCCTGAAGGCGATCGCCGGCGGTCTGAACCTGTCGGTGGAGACGCTGCTGGGCCGCGCCGGCCTCCTGGGCTCGCCGACCGACCCCGATGAGGGGCCGACGGCCACCGAGCACGCCATCCTGGCCGACCCCTACCTCGGCGACGACCAGCGGGCCAGCCTGCTGGCGGTGTACCGCAGCTACGTCGACCGGGTGCGCCAGCCGCGCCCGGCGGAGGACGAGCCCGCTCCCTGAGCACCGAAGCGAGCGGCGGCCCCGGGCCGAGCGCCGCACCGGACGATACGCGGCCGGCCTCGCCGACCGTCCGGTGACGCATGTCACGCTTGCAATTGCAAGCAAAGGGTTGACTCACCTAGCGATCGCTAGGTTTACTTAGCGAAGAGGTTGCAGGCAGCAACCACAAGTCGGAAGTCCGCCGGAGGTCCGCGATGTCCAAGCTCATGGAGAGCGTCACCAAGATCGAGGATCAGGTCCTCGAAGCCCTCGAGTCGGCGCAGGAGCCCTTCGTGTCGGCAACCCGCAAGGTCGCCGAGCGCGTCGAGCCCGCCCTGCCCGAGCTCACCGTGTCCTATGTCGACCGCCTGCCCACGTTCACCGAGATCGTCGAGACCCAGTTCGCCTTCGCCGGCAAGCTGCTCGAGCAGCAGAAGGAGTTCGTGCTGGCGCTGCTGGACGCCGCCAAGCCCGTCACCGAGAAGGTGAGCGGCAGCGACGAGGCCATCGTCGTGAAGGTGCAGGCCGCCTGAGCCCGACGGCTCGGCCCACACCACCAGAACCGGGGATCCGAACCCCCCCTCCGGATCCCCGTCCCCAGGCCTGACGACATCTCCCCCCGGTGTCGTGGGTCTCCCAGGAGGGCCCTTCCCCCCAGGGCCCTCCTGGTCGTTTTCCACCCGGGCCGCACCCAGCCGGCCCGGCGCTCAGCCCTCGGGCACCACCGAACGACCGGCAGCCAACGCGGCGTCGAAGACCACGTACCAGCCCTCGGCCGCGATGCCCAACGCCCGGAGCCGTGATGCCGCCTCGTCCTCGAGCACCGCGGCACGTTGGTCACCGATCGCCGCCAGCGCGCGGCCGGCGCCCAGCCGTACGACGGCCTGGCCGACGGCGTCCTCGGTGGCGTCGAGGAGGCGGAGCAGGGCGTCGACGTCGTCGCCGACGCCACGACCGACGGCGGCGCCGCACAGCAGCGCGGCCAGCCGGGCCGTGGCGAGGTCCAGGTACGTCGCCCGATCGGCCCGCTGGACATCGGCCACCAGCTCTGCCACGGGGCCGGGGTGGCCCACCGCAGCGCATGCCAGTGCCAACGCCGAGCGGGCATAGGGCAACGAGCCGACCACCCGCTCGTCGACCTCGGTGCACGGCGCCAGGATCTCGACCGCCTCGGGGGCACGACCCAACTGCACGAGGGCCAGCGCGTAGGTCACGAGCTCCTCGGAGCCCCCGATGCGGGCCGGGTCGGCCTGCTCGGGCCGGAAGTCGCCGAGCGCGACGAGCGCGAGGGCGGGGTCGCCCACCTGCACCGCGGCGCCGGCCAGACCGTGGCGGGCCAGCATGGGTGCCTGGTGGCCCCCGGCGACGAGCCGATCGAGGCCCTCCCGCAGCACGTCGAAACCCTCCTGGACCCGCCCCGCGGTGACGAGCGCTCGACCGAGGCTGGCGATGGCCTGCTGGTCGCCGAACACGTCGCCGATGTGGTGGAACGCGGCTCGGCCCTCCTCCGCGGCCCGGACGGCCTGGGCGGCTCTACCCGTCCACAACCGGACGCCCGCGAGCAGCAGGTGCATCATGCCCTCGCCCCACCGATCGCCCCGCTGGCGGGCCTCGACGAGCACCTCGTCGCCGAGCCGCTCCGCGTCCTCGAAGCGGCCCTGGTGGTACCGCACGAAGGCCAGGAGGCCGATCGCCCACATGAGCCCGCCACGGTCCCCGAGCTCCTCGAAGGTCGACGCCGCCGTCTCGAGACGTCGCTCGGCCTCCGCCACCCGACCCTGGATGTAGGAGATCCAGGCCAGGTTCTGCAACGCCCACGCCTCGCCGCGGCGATCGCCCCGACCCCGCGACGCCGCGAGTGCGGACCGGATCGACGCCTCGGCCTCCTCGTAGCGCTCGAGGAAGATCTGGGCCATCCCCATGGCCCGCAGGGCGTCGGCCACTCCGGCGGCATCGCCGAGGGCGCGGAACTCCCCCACCGCCACGGCGAGCGTCTCGATCGCACCTGCGTAGTCACCCCGACGTTGTTCGAGCTCGCCCTGCACGAGGCGAGACCGGGCCGCGGCGGCGTCGTCGCCGAGGGCCGTGGCCAGGGCACGAGCGGCGAGCAGGTCGGCTCGGGCCTCGTCGGTGCGGCGCAACTCGGCCTGTGCGGAGGCACGTCCGAGCAGCAGGCGCACCCGCCGGCCCGGATCGCGCTCGCCCAGCAGACGCAGGGCCTGGGCGTGCAGCCGCGCCGCGACGGCCGCCATCTGCGCCACCTCCGCTCGACGCGCCGCCTCCTCCAGCCAGTCCAGCGCCCGCTCGGTGAGGCCTTCGGCTGCCAGCCCGTCGACACCCCCGAGGTCGGCCACCAGCTCGGCCGCCGCCCCGTAGTGGTGGGCGACCACGTCCACCAACCGGTCGGGCGCGTCGTGGCGCAGCGGCTGTGCGCCTTCCAGGTACTGCGCGATCCCCGCATGGCGGCGGGCCCGGTCCGACTTGGTCAGGGTGCCGTAGGCGACCTCGCGGATGAGATCGCTGTGGAACGACCAGCGGGTGTCGTGCAGGACCAGGAGCTCCCTCGTGGCGAGCCGCTCGATGGCCGGCGACACCTCGCCCAGACCGTGCATCGCCACCGCCATGCGCTCGAGGGCCTCCACCGGGCCGCTGCGTCCCCACACCGAGGCGTCCTCCACCACGATTCGCTCGTCGCGGTCGAGGGAGTCGAGCCGGGCCAGCACCAGTCCGCGCAGCGTGTCCGGCAGCCCCGACAAGGAGCCTTCGGGAGCCACCGCCCGGACCGTGTCCCGGTCGGAGCCGGCGAGCAGCGCCACGAGCTCCTCCAGGAAGAACGGGTTGCCGCCGCTGCGATCGAGCAGCGCCTCGCGCAGGCCGTCGTCGGCGTCGGGGGAGAGCAGCGATCCCAGCAACCGTCCGGCGGCGTCGCGGTCGAGCGGATCCACGTGCAGCTCGACGGCGTTGTGGCGACCGGCGGGGAGCCGCCACCGTTCACGCAGCTCCTGGCGAGCGGTGGCGAGCAGCACGATCCGGTTGCGCGACAGGCGATCGAGCACCGCCTCCGCGAGATCCAGCACCGGTTGGTCGGCCCAGTGGAGGTCGGACACCACGATGACGACCGGACGGCGACGCGAGGCGTGGTCGAGGAAGGTGAGGACGCTGCGCACGGCTTCTTCGCGTGCGCGTTGCGGGTCGATCTCACGGAGCGGCACCTCGTAGCCCATCAGGAACAGCAGGCCCTCGGCGATCCGGCCCACCTCGTGCTCGTCCGGCTGCAGGCCCAGCGCCGCCGCCACCGCGGCGCGGCTGGCGATCTCCGCCCGGGGCAGCGGGGCGTCCGACGCGATGTCGCACACCTGGCGCAGCACCTCGGCCACCGGCCACCAGACGTTGGCCTCGCCGTAGGGAACGCAACGGCCCTCGGGCACGACGGCGTGGTGCACCTCCCGGGCCCGGGCCGCCACCTCCTCGGCGAGGCGGGACTTGCCCACCCCGGCGTCGCCCACCAGCAGCACCGCCAGCGCACGACCGCGCTCGAACGCGACGTCGACGGCGTGGCTGAGCGCGGCCAGCTCGGGGAGACGACCCACGAACGGGGTCTGCGGCCGACGGGGCCGAGCGCCGGGGGGCTGCAGGGCGGCGAGGGCTCGCCAGGCGTCGACCGGCTCCTCCCGGCCCTTGGCCCGCATGGACCCGAGCGACTCGTAGCCGATGGCGTCCCGGGTGGCGTTGTAGGTCGATCGACCGACGACCACCGCGCCCGGCACGGCCCCGGCCTGGAGTCGTTGCGCGGTGTTGACCACGTCTCCCATGGCGGTGAGGTCGCCACCGGCGCGCAGGGCGCCGAACAGCACCTCGCCGGTGTTGACCCCGATGCGCAGCTGCAGGCCGGCTCCGGCCTCGGCGGCGTACGCGGCCACGGTCTGCTGCATGCGCAGGGCGGCGCGCACGGCGCGCTCGGCGTCGTCCTCGTGCGCGACGGGAGCACCGAACAGGGCCACCAGCGCGTCGCCGACGATCTTGTCCACCAGTCCGCCGAAGTCCTTGACGTCGCGGGCCAGACGCTGGAAGCAGCGGTCCACGAGGTTCTTGACCTGCTCGGGATCCCGTGACTCGGCCAGGGTGGTGAAGCCCACGAGGTCGGCGAAGAGCACCGTGGCCACCCGCCGCTCGTCGGTGCGGGCCACGACCGGATGGCCACAGGAGCTGCAGAACCGGGCGCCGGTCGTGTTGGAGGCACCGCACGACCTGCAGATCATGACCCGAGCATACGGGTGCATCCCGACCGCCACTGCGCTACAACGGTCATCGGTGGATGACCTCGTCGCGACCGACGGTGACCGCTCCGGCGCACGTCGGCGCGCCCTGCGCGACCTGCGACCCCAGCTCGCCGCCGCGGCGCTGGCCGCGCTGGCGCTGGTGGCGGTGGGCAGCGCCCGCGGCGGCGGGGTCGTCGACACGACCGGGGCCCGCGCCGGCGCTGCGGCCGCCATGGTCCCGGCTCCGAGCCCGCCCAGCACCGTGGTCACCACCACCTCGTCGACGGCAGCGCCCTCGCTGCCCCTCCCCGAGCCGCTCCCGGCGGATCCCTACGCGCCGACACCCGAGATCGTGCTGGGACGCATCGCCATCCCCGCCCTCGGGGTCGACGAGCCCCTCCAGGAGGGCATCACGCTCACGGCCATCAACCGCGGTCCCGGGCACTGGCCCGGCACACCCCTACCCGGCGAGTTCGGGAACATGGTCGTCGCGGGGCACCGCACCACGTACTCGAAGCCCTTCAACCGCCTCGACGAGCTGGTGGCGGGCGACCAGGTGGTGTTCACGGACACGACCGGGATGCAGCGCTGGGTGTACGAGGTCCGGGGCGTGATCGTCGTCCCGGCCGAGAACGTCGGTGTCGCCTCGCAGTCGGCGGCACACACGGCCACGCTCTTCGCCTGCCATCCGAAGGGCTCGGCGAGTCAACGCATCGTCGCCAAGCTGCGGCTCCTCGACGAGCGGGGACGACCGGTCGACGACGAGGCCGCGCTCCCGCCGCTCGACGTGGGCCTGCGCCCCACCGACGACACGCTCGTGGTGCGGGGCTACCCCGAGGGCGAGGCCCCGGCGAACGGCCTCGGAGATCCGTTCGGGCAGACCGCGAGCTGAGCGCAGGAACCGGCGGCCCGGTGACGCTCAGAGCCGGCCGCGCTCGAAGAAGTCCAGCCAGTTGGTGCGCAGCTCGCCCCCGTCGGCCACCAGCGACGCCCCGTTGATGAAGCGGGCAGCCGGCGAGCACAGGAACAGGATGATGGCCGCCATCTCGTCGGCACGGCCCATGCGCCGCATGGGCCCCATCCGCTCGAACTGGGCGGCGAAGCCCTCCTCGGTGTAGCCCAGCTTGCCGGCTTCGTTGTCCTGCATGCCCGCGGTCCCGATGGTGCCGGGGGCGAAGGCGTTCACGGTCACCCCGTGGTACCCGAGGTAGGGCGCCAGGGTGCGCGTCATGCTCACCACCCCGGCCCGGGCCGCTCCCGAGTGCACGAAGGGGGGCGCGCCGCGCTCGAAGGAGAACACGTGCACCACGTTCACGATGGAGCCGTAGCCCCGGTCGCACATCGCCTGCATGAAGCGGTTGGTGACGTTCCAGGTGCCGTTCAGGTTGAGGTCGATCACCGCCCGCCACCCGTTGTCGCTGATCTCGCTGGGCAGCGCCGGGAACTGCCCGCCGGCGTTGTTCACGAGGAAGTCGACGCCACCCCACTCCTCCACCCGGTCGCGCAGGGCATCGACCTGGCTCGTGTCACGGATGTTGGTCGGCACCACCAGGCAGCGTCTCCCCAGCGCATGGATCTCGCCGGCGACAGCGTCGAGGGTCTCCACCGTGCGTCCGGCCACCACCACGTCGGCGCCGTAGCGTGCGAAACCCAGGGCCGCCTGCCGGCCGATGCCGGTGCCGGCACCGGTGACGAGGGCGGCGCGGCCGGCGAAGAGCTCCGGGGCGAAGATGTCGAGCGGGGGGATCGTGGGCTCACCTGCCATGCCCGGCACCTTAGAAGCTGCGTGCGGGAGAGCAGGGGGTGACTGGCCCGGAACGCAACGTCGGGGGATCATGAGCAACTCATGCCCTGGCGACCACGCCTCCTGATCGCCGGCCGCGGCCTGTTGGCCGGAGCCTGCATCGCCGCCGCACTGCCTCCCTGGGGGTGGTGGCCGCTGGCCTTCCTGGGCGTCGCGCAGTGGGACCGCCTCCTCGCCGGCGCCTCGGCCCGCGAGCGCTTCACCCGCACGTGGTTCGTGGGGGTGGCCTGGTTCCTGCCCTCCATGCTGTGGATGTGGGATCTGACCGCACCGGGCTACCTGGTGGCGGTCGCCGCCTACTCCGCCTACTTCGGTCTGGCCGCGGCGGCCGTGCCGCCGGGTCGTGCCCGGTGGCTGGCGCTGCCGGGAGCGGTGGTGCTGGCCGAGCTGGCGAAGTGGAGCTTCCCCTTCGGCGGCGTGCCGCTCTCGAACCTGGCCATGACCCAGGTCGACACGCCCCTGCTCGACGCCGCCCGCCTGGCCGGCCCGCTGCTGGTGGTGGCACTCGTGGTGGTGGGTGGCGTGGCGCTCTCGGCGGCCTGGGAGCGGGCGTGGCGACCGGCGCTGGCATGCGTCGCGGCACTCGCCGTGGTGCTGGCGGGCAGCGGCATCGCCCCCCGAGGGGAGCCGGACGGCGAGCTGCGGGTGGCCCTCGTGCAGGGCGGCGGCGAGCAACGCACCCGGGCCGAGGACACCGACGAGCGCGAGGTGTTCGAACGCCACCTCGCCGCGTCGGAGCTCATCGAGGGCCCGGTGGATCTCGTGGTGTGGCCGGAGAACGTGGTGAGCGTGGAGGGCGAGCTGGTCGACAACGACGAGCACGAGGAGCTCCAGGACCTGGCCAGACGCCTCGACGCCACGGTCGTCGCGGGCGTGACCGAGGGCATCAGCGACGACGAGTTCCTGAACGCGTCGGTCGTCTACGCACCCGACGGGACCCTCGTGGACCGCTACGACAAGGTGCGCACCGTCCCCTTCGGCGAGTTCGTCCCCCTCCGCCCGCTGATCGAGGCAGTGGCCGGGGACAGCGGCATCCCCCGCAGGGACGCCCGGCCGGGCACGGGTCCCGCAGTGGTCGACACCCCGGTCGGCGAGCTGGGTGTGGTCATCTCCTGGGAGGTGTTCTTCGCCAACCGGGCCCGCGACGCCATCGGCAACGGCGGGTCCGTGCTGCTCAACCCGACGAACGGCTCGTCGTACTGGCTCACCCAGGTGCAGACCCAGCAGGTGGCCTCGTCGAAGCTGCGCGCCGTGGAGACCGGCCGCTGGGTGCTGCAGGCCGCGCCCACCGGGTTCAGCGCCCTGGTCACCCCCGAGGGCGAGGTGGTGGAGCGGAGTCGCATCAGCGAGCAACGGGTCATCCAGGGCACGATCCAGGAGCGCCGTGGTGACACCGTGGCGACGATGGTCGGCCCCTTCCCCCTCATCGCCCTGTCCCTGGCGGCCATCGCGGGCGCCTGGTTCCTGCAGCGCCGGGCCGGTGACCGCGTGGCCGTCGCCGACGAAGGCACGACGACCGCGTCGACGACGCCGCCGCCGACGACGGCGACGACCACACCGCCACCGAGATCGGGTCCGCCGAGGTCGGTCTCCGGCGTCTGATCGGCCGATTTCGGGCGGGGCCGGCGCCCGATCCGGCACGGGTCGGACGAGCGGTGTCAGACCTCGAGCAGGAGCGTCACCGGGCCGTCGTTCACCAGCTCGACCTGCATGTCGGCGCCGAAGCGGCCGGTGGCGACGGTCGCGCCCCGGCGGCGCAGCTCGTCCACCACGACCTCGACGAGGGGCTCGGCCTGCTCGGGGCGGGCGGCGTCGATCCACGACGGCCGACGCCCCTTGCGGGTGTCGCCGTAGAGGGTGAACTGGCTCACGACCAGCACCGCCCGGGTCGAGTCGGCCACGGACACGTTCATCACGCCGTCGCCGTCGGGCATGATCCGCAACCCCCAGACGCGGTCCGCCAGCTTGCGGGCCGTCGCCTCGTCGTCGGTGTGGGTCGCGCCGACGAGCACGCACACCCCCGCACCGATCCCACCCACCACCTCGCCGTCGACGCGCACGCAGGCCTGCGAGACGCGCTGCACGAGGCCCCGCACCGCTCAGCGTCCGGAACCGTCGGCCGCGCTCCCGACCGGCGGGTGTGCGGCACGACCGGCCGGGTTCAGCAACCCGTACAACGTCTGGTTCATCACGCGCTCCACCCAGGTCACGGGCTCGGGCCAGTCGAGCGTCGGCTGGGCCACGAGGATGGTGGCGACGCCGTGGACGGCGGCCCACACGTCCAGCGCGAGCCGGAAGGGGTCGGCGGTCTCCACGTGACCCAGGGCCACCAGCTCCCGGATGGCCCCGGTGAGCAGGTCGAACCCCGGCGTGCCCTCGAAGTCCCCGACCTGGCGGACGCCCCCGAGGCGCGACCGGTCGGTCATGAACAGGATCCGGAACTCCTCGGGATGGTCGAGCGCGAACTGCACGTAGGCCCGGCCCATGCCGCGGAGACGTTCGAGCGGATCGGCGACCCCCTCCACCGCCCGGGCCATGGCCTCGTCGTGGGTGCCGTACTGGCGGGCGCACACCGCCCACATGAGCGAGGACTTGTCGGGGAAGTGCAGGTAGATCGACGGCGACGTCCGACCGATGCGCTCGGCGACCATCCGCACCGAGATGCGCGACTCGTCGCCCAGCTCCTCGAGCAGCTCCTCGGTGGCGTCGAGGATCTCGTCGCGCAGCTGGGCGCCCTCACCCCGCTTGGCGCGCGGCCGGCGCGCCGCCGGTGGAGCGGCACGCCGACGGGCGTCGGTGGTGTTGGGGGCCGATCGTGCGATCGTGGTCCTCCTGGCTCACACCGTGACCGGTTCGGGTTCCGCAGCGGACGCTGCAGGTCGCTGCTGCACGCTAGCGCGACCTCCCCGGGCACCCCGGTGCGGGGCGGCGTCGCCCCCGGGCTCGTCGTGCAGGTCGGGGATGGCCCGCTCCGCGGCCTCCTCCCCGACACCCAACCGGTCGTAGATGCGGCGCATCCACGCCGGTGCCCACCAGTTGGCGGGCCCGGCCAGGCGCATGAAGGCCGGCACCAGGGTGGCGCGCACCACGGTGGCGTCCATCAGCACGGCGAGCGTGAGGCCGAGGCCGAAGAGCTTGATGAAGCTCACCCCCGAGGTGGCGAAGGCCAGGAAGACCACCGACATGAGCGCCGCGGCCGCCGTGATGATGCGCCCGGTGCGGCCGAGACCGACGGCCACGGCCTCGGTGTTGTCCCCGGTGCGGTCGTACTCCTCCTTGATGCGCGAGAGCAGGAACACCTCGTAGTCCATGGACAGGCCGAAGGCGATGCAGAACATCAGGATGGGCGTGGTGGTGTCGAGCAGGCCCGTGGCGGTCACGTCGAGGGGCCCGGCCAGGTTGCCGTCCTGGAAGATCCACACCATGGCACCGAAGGTGGCCGAGAGGCTCAGCAGGTTCAGCACCAGGGCCTTGACCGGCACCAGCACGCTGCCGAAGGACAGGAACAGCAGCACGAACGTGGCCACCGCGATGATCGCGAGGGCCAGGGGCAGGCGCTCGAAGATGCCGTCCTTGAGATCGACCAGGGCGGCCGACTGCCCGTCGACGAGGACCTCGAAGGGGGCGTCGAGGTCGCGGATGGTCGTGACCAGGGACTCGCCCTCGGCGGAGATGGGCTCGACGGCGGGCACCACGGACAGCCACGTCCCGACCCCGGAGGCGCTCGTGAAGCGCTCGGCGAAGGGGGCGCCGGCCAGCACCTGCGCACCCTCGACGTAGGTACCCGTCGAGGCGTCCACGCGGGCCACGCCCTCGATCGTCGACAGCGTGGCGGCGTAGGCCCCGATGGCGGCGGCGTCGGTCGGCTCCGCGTCCGGTGCCACCACGGCCAGGGCGCCGGTGTCGTTGCTGGAGTAGTGGTCACGCAGGTGCTCGCCCACCTGACGGACGCTGGCGGTCTGCGGCAGCACCCGGTCATCGGGGAGGCCGAAGGCCACGTGCAGGAACGGCAGTCCCAGCACCACCAGCACCGTCACGGCCGCCGCGGCGACCAGACCGGGGCGACGCATGACCCGTCGCGCGTTGCGGGCCCAGAAGGTGTCGCCCGGAGCCGGATCGGCTGCACGCCGGGGCAGGGCCAGTCGGTCGACCCGATCCCCCAGCAGGGCCAGCACCGCGGGCAGCACGACCAACGCGCCGAGCACGGCGAGGCCGACCACCGGGATGCCGGCGTAGGCGAAGCTGCGCAGGAACGCGACCGGGAACACCAGCAGGGCGGCCAGGGAGGCAGCCACGGTGAGGCCGCTGAACAGCACCGACCGACCGGCCGTGGCCACCGTGCGCACCACGGCGGTGGTCGTGGCGTTGCCGGCCTGGCGCTCCTCGCGGTAGCGGGACACGACGAGCAGGCTGTAGTCGATGGCCAGGCCGAGACCCAGCGCCGTGGTGAGGTTGAGCGCGAAGATCGACACCGTCGTGACGCCGGCCAGCACCTCGAGCACCAGGAAGGTGCCCACGATGGCGAGGCCGCCCACCAGCAGCGGCAACGAGGCCGACACGACGCTGCGGAACACGAACACGAGCAGCAACAGGGTGAGCGGGAACGCGATCAGCTCGGCCAGCTTCAGGTCGCTCTCGATCTGCTCGCCGATCTGACGGAAGGCCTCCTGCTGACCGCCCACCTGCACCGACACCAGCGCATCGTCGCGGTCGAACGCCGCCGAGATCGCCCCGACCCGCTCGTCCACCTCGTCCTCGGTCCCGGTGACCCGACCGAGCACCAGGGCGCTCGAGGCGTCGTCGGCTCGCAGCGGCGGCGGGGACCCGAGCGACCAGTAGGAGGTGACGTCGGTGACGCCCTCGACGTCGGCCAGCTCGGCGGTGACGGCCAGGCCGGCGGCCGCCACGGCCGGATCGTCGACCGTTCCCTGCTGCGGCCGGACCAGGAGGACCACGTTGGGTTCGCCGGCGTCGAACTGCTCGTCGAGCACCTGGCGGGCCCGGGTCGACTCCGCTCCCGGGTCCTCGAACCCGCCACTCGAGAGCTTGGTCGCGACGTCGGCGCCGATGACGCCCGCGACCACGAAGAACACCGCTGCAGCCACGACCACGACCCAGCGCAACCGGACCAGTGCCCGCCCCAGGGCGACGAAGCGCATCTCTTCTACCTCCAGTAACTTATCGACAGTAAGTTACTGCTGTTAGACCACATCCCCAGGCTGCTGTCCACGTGTTCGCCGTCACACCGCCCACCCGCTGCGACGACGGGTGTCGGTCCGCGTGACCTCCGGCTCTGTCGCCGGCGAGCCGACGGCGCGCACCCTGCAACCGAGGGTGCCCCCTCCACCACCCTCGTGGGAGGTGACCCGCCATGCACGACGAGACGGCGAACCTGCGGGAGCGGCTGACGCAGCAGGAAGCGGTCATCGAGGAGCTGCGGGAGCGGCTCGACCGACTCGACGGTGGCCCCGGACCCGGCACCGCCCGCCGCGCCGAGCCGGCGTCGCTCGTCGCCGGTGGACGCACCACGGACCGGCGCCACCTGCTCTCCGGCGCAGCCACCGCCGCCGCCGGCGCGGTGGTGGGCGGGGCGGCGCTGGCCCTGGGCCAGGCGTCCCCGGCCGGCGCGATCACCGCGAACTTCAGCGGCAGCCCCGCCATCAACTGCACGGCGGACCCGAACACCCAGGCCGCCATCGTGGCGACGACGGCATCGGGGCGCGGGCTCGCCGCCACGGCCACCACCGGTGAGGCGGTCTTCGGGCTGTGCAGCTCGGGTACCGGTGTGTACGGCGAGTCGTCGGCCAACGGCGAGGGGGTCTTCGGCCGATCGGTGTCGGGGATCGCCGTCGAGGCCATCACCGGCACGGGTGTGGGCGTCGTCGCCGAGTCGCAGCGCACCCAGCTGCTGCTGCGGGGCAGCCCCACGCCGCCCCCGTCGAGCGCGGTCAGCCGCGAAGGGGGCAGCATCGTGCGGGACGGCAACGGCGATGTCTGGCTCTGCACCTCGGGCGGGACGCCCGGCGTGTGGCGCAAGCTGGCCGGACCCACCTCGGCCGGTGCCTTCCACCTGCTCGCCGTACCCAAGCGGGTCTACGACTCCCGACCGGGCTTCGAGCCGGTGGGCGTGGGGACGAAGGCCCCCCTGGTGCCGGGGTGGGCCCGCGAGATCGACCTGAAGGCCAACGGCTCGGGTGTGCCCACCAAGGCCGTCGGCGTCCTGGTGAGCGTCGTGGCGACCAACACCACCGGTGGTGGCGGCGGGTTCCTGGCGATCTACCGCAACGGCGTCGCCTGGCCGGGCACCTCGAACCTGAACTGGTCGGGACCCGACCAGAGCGTGGCGGTCACCACGGTGACCGGCGTCGACCCAGTGAGCTGGTGCGCGCTGTATGCCAGCGAGACCACCGACGTCGTCGTCGACGTCCTGGGCTACTACCTGTGAGAGCTCCTCGCCGGGCGCGTCAGCCCAGGCGCCGACCGACCACGGCCGCCACCCGTCGCGCCACCCCCAGCGGGAGCAGGCGCACGACGTGGGCCGTCGCCGCGTTGTGCACACCGGGGATGACCACGGCGTGGTTGGCGGCGACCCCGTCGAGGCCGGCGCGCGCCACGTCGTCGGCGCGCTGCCACAGCAGGCCCGGCACCTCGATCACGAAACCGCCGCGCTGTTGGAACTCGGTGCGGGTCAGACCGGGGCACAGCGCCGTGACGGCGACGCCTGCGCCCAGGACCTCCTCGTGCAGGGCCTGCGACAGGCTCGTCACGTAGGCCTTGGTGGAGGCGTAGCCGGCGCTGCCAGGCATGGGCTGGAAGCTGGCCGTGGACGACACGTTGAGGATGGCCCCCCGCCCCTCGTCGACCATGCGGCCCAGCGCGGCGTGGCAGAGGCGGGCCAGCGCCAGGACGTTGACGAGGATCTCGCCCTCCACGTCCTCGACGAGGTGACCGGCGAAGTCGCCGCTGATCCCGAAGCCCGCGTTGTTGACCAGCAGGTCGACGGCGGCCTCGCGCTCGGCCACCCGCTGCTCGATCTCCGCCAGCTGGCCCATGTCGGCGAGGTCGGCGGCGAGCACCTCCACGGACACCCCGTGGGCGGTGGATAGCTCGCCGGCCAGCGCCACCAGCCGATCCTCCGACCGGGCGACGAGCACCAGATCGGTGCCCTCCCCCGCCAGACGCCGCGCGATGGCCTCGCCGATGCCGCTCGACGCCCCCGTGACCAGGGCCCGGTCCCAACGTTTCGCCATCCTGTCGCCACCTCTCCGAGCGGGTACGCACGACTGCGAACCACGCTTATGCTTGCGCTTTCCACAGCAAGCGGAGACCGACTCTACCGGTCGCACCGAACCGGTCGGCCCGGGGCCGCCGCTTGACCGACCGGTCCAGAGAACACGAGACTTTGCCGTTCGTCAGCAGCATGGTCGGTCACGCCGCCGTGCGAGGGAGACCCATGACACACGACGACCAGCCGCTGAGCATCGCCTACATGAGCTACCGGGGGAAGCCCCACGTGGGCGGTCAGGGCGTCTACACGCGCCACCTCACCAGGGCTCTGGTCGACCTGGGCCATCACGTCGAGGTCCTCAGCGGTCAGCCCTACCCCATCGTCGACGAGCGGGTCCCGCTGCACGAGCTGGCGAGCCTCGACATCTACAACGACTACTTCCCCATGCGGATGCCCGGCATCTGGGAGCTCAAGAGCCTGGCGGACTGGGTCGAGGTCACCTCGTTCTCCCTGGGCAACTTCCCCGAGCCCCTCGCCTTCAGCGTGCGGGCCGCCCAGTACCTGCGGCCCCGGGTCAACGACTTCGACCTGGTGCAGGACAACCAGTGCCTCGGGTACGGCCTGCTGGCCATGCAGCGCATGGGCCTGCCGGTGCTGGCCACGATCCACCACCCCATCACGGTCGACCGGCGGCTGGAGATGGAGCACGCCGAGACGACCTGGGGGCGCATCTCCAAGGCCCGCTGGTACGCCTTCACCAAGATGCAGACCCGGGTGGCCTCCCGCATGCCCCGCGTCCTCACCGTGTCGAAGAACTCCATGGAGGACATCCACCGGGACCACAAGGTCCCCCTCGATCGGCTGCACGTGGTGCCGGTGGGCGTCGACCAGGACCTGTTCCGCCCCCTGCCCGACGTGAAGCGGGTGCCGGGGCGCCTCATCACGACCGCCAGCGCCGATGTGGCGATGAAGGGCCTGCGCTTCCTGCTGGAGGCCCTGGCCAAGCTGCGCACCGAGCGGGACGTGGAGCTCGTGGTGATCGGGCGCCTCAAGGAAGGCGGGACCTCGGCGCGCACCATCGACGAGTTGGGCCTGCGCGACGCCGTCACCTTCATCACCGGCGTGCCCGAGGAGCGCATCATCGAGCTGTACTCCGAAGCCGAGGTGGCGGTGGTGCCCTCCCTCTACGAGGGGTTCTCGCTGCCGGCCATCGAGGCCATGTCCTGCGGCGTGCCGCTGGTCGCCACCACGGGCGGCGCCCTGCCCGAGGTGGTGGGTGCCGACAACGACACGGCGCTGCTCGTGCCGCCGGGCGACAGCGACGCCCTGGCGGCACGGATCGCCACCGCCCTCGACGACCCCGAGCTGCGGGCCCGCATCGGGGCCCGGGGCCGGGAGCGGGTGCTGGAGCGCTGGACCTGGCGCCACACCGCCGTGGGGACCGTCGAGCAGTACCGCGCCCTGTTGGCCGAGACCGCCGCCGTGCAGGCCCACCGTCCCGGCGGCGCCGGCATGGCCCCCCGGTTCCGTCGCGACGTGCGAGCCCGGCGGGAGGCCTGAGCCCGTGCTGACCGTCGACTACGACCGCCTCGGCCTGCGCGCCGGCGACCTGCTCCTCGACCTGGGTTGCGGGTACGGACGCCACGCCTACGAGGCGTTCCGGCGCGGGGCGCGCGTCGTGGCCTGCGACATGTCCCAGCCCGAGCTGAAGGACGTGAAGGCCCTGCTCGACGAGATGCGCCGGGCCGGTGAGGTGGCCCCCACCGCCGAGGGTGACGCCGTGTGCGGGGACGCCACGCGGCTGCCGTTCCCCGACGAGTCCGTGGACCGCATCATCGCGTCGGAGGTCATGGAGCACATCCCCGACGACGAGGCCGCGCTCGACGAGCTGTACCGGGTGCTCAAGCCCGGCGGGTCGCTGGCGGTCACCATCCCGGCGTGGTTCCCCGAGCGGGTCTGCTGGGCGCTGTCGGACGAGTACTACGCCCCGAAGTCCGTGGGCGGCCACGTGCGCATCTACACCGAGGTGGAGCTGCGGGGGAAGCTGCGCGCCGCCGGCCTGCGCCCCGGCGGCTCCCACCACGCGCACGCGCTGCACACCCCGTACTGGTGGCTCCGCTGCACCGTCGGGCCCCGCAACGACGACTTCCCGCTCGTGCGCTGGTACCACAAGCTGCTCGTGTGGGACATCGAGAAGCACCCGCTCGTGCTGCGCACGACGGAGTCGATGCTGAACCCCGTGCTGGGCAAGAGCCTCGTGGTGTACGCCACGAAGCCGCTCCACGCACGCATCCCCACCAGGGAGGCCGCGCATGTCGGTGCCTGAGGTCCCCGGGCTCATCTCCGCCTCCGAGGTGACCGAGACGATCGACGCCATCGCCGCCTGGCAGCTCCCGTCGGGCATGATCCCCTGGTTCCCCGGCGGCCACGCCGACGCCTGGAACCACGTCGAGGCGGCCATGGCCCTCGCCATCGGCGGCCGACGGGCCGAGACGGACCGCGCCTACGACTGGTTGATCGCCCGCCAGCGCGACGACGGGTCGTGGCACCAGTACTACCTGGAGGACCGCGTCGAGCAGGACAAGCTCGACGCCAACACCATCGCCTACGTCGCCGCCGGTGTGTGGCACCACTGGCTGGTCTTCGGCGACCGCGGCTTCGTCGAGGCCCTGTGGCCAGTGGTCGAGAAGGCCATCGACTTCGTGCTCGACCTGCAGACGCCGCGCGGCGAGATCATCTGGGCCCGCCACGCCGACGGCACCCCGTGGTCGTTCGCGCTGCTCACCGGGTCGTCCAGCATCTGCCACAGCCTGCGCTGCGCCATCGCCGTCGCCGAGCTGCTGGGCCACGAGCGCCCCGACTGGGAGCTGTCCGCCGCCCGCTTGTCGGCCACGATCGAGGCGCACTGCGCCGGCGAGATCGAGGCCTTCGCCCCCAAGCACCGCTGGGCCATGGACTGGTACTACCCGGTGCTCACCGGCGTGCTGCGGGGCGAGGCCGGCCTGGCCCGGCTGGAGGAGCGACGCTCGACGTTCCTCGTGGAGGGGATGGGGATCCGCTGCGTGTCGGACCGGCCCTGGATCACGGCGGCCGAGACGTGCGAGTGCGCGTTGGCCTATCTGGGCCTGGGCGAGCGCGCCACGGCACGCACCTTGTTCGAGTGGGCCCAGGAGCTACGCCACCACGACGGCCAGTACTGGACCGGTGTGGTCTTCCCGGAGATGGTCAACTTCCCCGGCGGGGAGCGCTCGACCTACACCGCGGCCTCGATCGTGCTGGCCGCCGACGCGCTGGCCGGCGCCTCGCCGGCGGCGCACCTGTTCACGGACCACGACGCCCTGCCCGCGCTGATCCGCACCGGCTCCGACCTCGGCGATGTCGAGCCCACACTCGACTGAGCCCGAACCCGCTGCACCCGGACCCCGACGCCGTCCCCCCGGCGCGACGGTCCCCCCACTGCTGCTCGCCCGGGAGTCGCCGATCCACGGCGTCGGGGTGTTCGTGACCCGGGCCGTGCAGGCCGGCGAAGTGCTCGAGGAGTGCCCGATGATGGTCCTGTCGCCCGAGGACGGGGACCGCGTCGCAGAAACGATGCTGCACGGGCACGTCTACGACTGGGGAGAGCACGGCGAGGTCGCCATCGCCCTGGGCAACGCCAGCCTCCTGAACCACTCCCGCTCGCCCAACGCCCGCTACGAGCTCCTGTACGAGCACCGGCGGCTGCGCCTGGTGGCGCTGCACCCGATCGCCTCCGGTGCGGAGGTCCTCGTCAACTACAACGGCGATCCCGACTGCCAGGACCCCGTCTGGTTCGAGTGAGCCCCGACCCCTCGACCGGCACCACCTACGATCTCGCCGTGCCCGACGGTCAGGGGAACCCCTTCGAGCAACGCGACCTGCGCCTCCAGCGCATCCGCGACCGGCTCCGCAACGCCTTCTGGTTCATCCCCAGCGTGTTCGGCCTGGGGGCGTTGCTGCTGGCCATCCTGGTGGGACGGGTCGAGGCCCTGCACCGCCTGGCCGACGACGTGGGCTACCTGGGTGACCTCGACACGGCGCGCCTGGTGATGACCACGGTGGCGGCGGCGATGCTCACCTTCATGGGCCTCGTGTTCTCCATCACCATCGTGGCCCTGCAGCTCGCCAGCGCCCAGTTCTCGCCCCGCGTGCTGCGCGCCTTCCTGCGGGACCGCCGCACCCAGTCGGTGCTGGGCATCTTCCTGGCGACGTTCGTCTACGCGCTGGTCATCATCGCCGAGCTCGGGATCGCAGGCCGAAACGACCAACCCGACATCGCCCCCATGGCGGTGAGCATCTGCTTCCTGCTCGTCGCCACCAGCCTCGCGGCGTTCGTCTACTACCTGCACCACATCGGCCTCAGCATCCGGGCGGTGGGGGTCATCGAGGCCGTCGCCCACGAGACCCGCAAGGCCATCGAGGACAACTACCCCCGGACCGGTCGCCGCCTCCGGGGCTTCGAGCCGCCGGACCTCGACGGCACCGTCACCGTCCTGCGCTCACCCCGGGCGGGCGCCATCGCCGCCGTGGAGACCGACGGCCTCGTGCGCCTCGCCGTCGAGCACGATTGCGTACTGCGCCTGCTGCACCCGGTGGGATCGTTCGTGTCCGAGGGCGCGGCCCTGTTCGAGAGCTACAGCGGCACCCCACCGAAGGTGGAGCACCTCGTTCGCTGGGTGGACCTGGACACCACCCGCACCATGTACCAGGACGTGGCCTTCGGGTTCCGGCAGCTCGTCGACATCGCGGAACGGGCGCTCTCGCCCGCCATCAACGACCCCACCACGGCCGTGCAGGCCCTGGACCGCATCACCGACCTGCTGCACCGGCTCGCCGACCGTCCCCAACCGCCGGGCATCTACCTCGACGAGCAGGGCCAGGTCCGCCTGGTCCGGCCCATCCCGGACTGGGACGACTTCGTGGAGCTGGCCTTCGAGGAGATCCGCTGGTACGGCGCCAACTCGATCCAGGTCAGCCGACGGCTGGAGTCCGCGATCGAGGAGCTGCTCGAGATCGCGCCACCCGAGCGCCATCCCCCGCTCGAACGCCAACGCCAACTGCTCGAGGAGAGCATCCGCCAGCACTTCCCGGCCGACATCCAGGTGCGGGCCCGCAGGCCCGACGCGCTCGGCCTGGGAGGCGGCTCGTGAGCCGACCTCAACCGGTCGGCCGGGCGCAGCGCAGGACGCGCAGCGAGCCGACGGCCCGCTCCTCGACGAAGCGACCCGACTCGAGCGCCCGGCAGTAGATCTCGTACGGGGGACGACCACCGTCGGCCGGGTCCGGGAACACGTCGTGGATGACGAGCAGGCCGCCGGGCTCGACCCACGGCGTCCAGCACTCGTAGTCCCGATGTGCGGGCTCCTCGCCGTGCCCACCGTCGATGAACAGCAGGGCCAACGGCGTGCGCCAGTGTCGGGCCACCGTGGGCGAGTCACCCACGAGGGCGACGACCCACGGCTCCAGACCGGCATCGTGGACGGTTCGCCGGAAGGTCGGCAGCGTGTCGATGCGTCCCACGGCGGGATCGACGAGGTCGGGCTCGTGCCACTCCCACCCGGGTTGGTTCTCCTCCGAGCCCCGGTGATGGTCCAGCGCGAACAGCACCGTGTCGCGCTCGCGCGCCGCTGCACCGAGGTAGATCGCCGACTTGCCGCAGTAGCTGCCGATCTCGAGCATCGGCGCCCCACCCACGGGCACGCCCGTGGCCGCTTCGTAGAGGGCGAGACCCTCGTCGGGGGGCATGAAGCCCCGGGCGGCCTCGGCGGCGGCACGCGCCGCGGCGTCCATGGGGGTACGTCCGGTCCGGTCGCTGTCGCTCAGGCGGTGCCCGACGCGGACTCGGGCTGCGTCGTCGGGTCGGCGGTCGTCGCCTCCGACCCCTCCGGGACCTCGTCGTCGTCGATGGCATCGGGGTCGATGTGGGCGACGTGGAACACCGTGTCCAGCACGAAGAAGCGCAGGATCCACAGGATGCCCCAGGCCAGGAGGCTGGCGATGTTGGCCACGATCGAGATGTCGGTGAACTGGGTGGCGATCGACACGAAGAGGGTGGACGCGAACAGGCCGGCGATGGCGAACACCCAGAAGGGCAGGACTTCCTTGACGAAGTGGCTGCGACCCCGACGACCCCAGACCCACGCCCGGTTCAGGTAGTAGGAGGGGATCGCGCCGAGGCACACCGACAAGACGTTCGAACGGGTGGCCGGCCAACCGAGCACGGTGTGGAACAGGAACAGCAGGCCCTGCCCGAACAGCACGTTGACCACGGACACCGCCGAGTACTTCAGGCCGTGGGTCTTGACCTTGTCGACGGCACCCGACATGCGGGAAGAAGAGGAGACCATGGCGGCGCCAGGCTATCGGTCCGAAGCGACCGGTGACAGTCGACCCGCCGCACCCCGGACGCCCCGCCGGATGCCGCCGCCCCCGGAGGCCGTCTGCGAGGATGACCACATGGGACAGGAAGCCGTCGACGACCTGGTGGCGCTGCTCGACCTGGAAGCCATCGAGGTCAACATCTTCCGGGGCCCGAGCCCGAAGGTGCAACGCCAACGGGTCTTCGGGGGACAGGTCGCCGGCCAGGCGCTGGTGGCCGCGGCCCGCACCGTGCCGACCGAGTTCACCGTGCACTCGCTGCACGCCTACTTCCTGCGACCGGGCGACACGACGGTGCCCATCCTCTACGAGGTCGACCGCATCCGCGACGGCCGCTCCTTCGTGACGCGCCGGGTGGTGGCCATCCAGCACGGCCGGGCCATCTTCCACCTGCAGGCCTCGTTCCACCTCGTCGAGCAGGGCTTCGAGCACCAGAGCACCATGCCCGTCGGTGTGCCCGACCCGCTGTCCCTGCCGGACTTCAAGACCCGATGGGCGCCCTTCGCGGAGTCGATGGGCGAGGACTACCACCGGGACCGTCCGATCGACACCCGCAACGCCTCCTGGGAGCCCGCGGACCGCAAGCGCGTCCTGCCGCCCCGCCAGGACGTGTGGTTCCGCGCCGACGGGACCCTGCCCGACGACGCCGTCCTGCACGCCTGCGTGGTGACCTACGCCTCCGACATGACCCTGCTCGACACGGCCACCCTGCCCCACGCCGTCGGCGCGCTGGAGGAGACCCTCTTCATGGCTAGCCTCGACCACGCCATGTGGTTCCACCGTCCGTTCCGGGCCGACGACTGGGTGCTCTACGTGCAGGACTCCCCCTCGGCCTCCGAGGGCCGTGGCCTGGCCCGTGGCGAGATGTTCACCCGTGACGGCGCGCTGGCGGTGTCCCTGGTGCAGGAGGGGCTGCTGCGGGTGGCCCGATGACCCGAACCGGAACCCGGAGCCCGTCGAGGATGCGGGCCGCCGCAGCGTCGGCAGCAGCAGTGGTGTGCCTGCTCGGCGCGGCCTGCGGGGAGTCCACGCCCGACGACGCCTCGTCGCCGGGCACCAGCCCCGCGCCGGTGATCGACACCGGAGCCGACGCCACACCCACGACGCTGCCCCAGCCGGTCGTCACCGCACCCGCGGTCTCGACCCTCGACGGCATCGGCCTCACCCTCACCGAGGTGGCGGAGGTGGACGAGCCCGTCGCGCTGGCGGCCCGCAACGGGTACCCCCACCTCTACGTGGCCGAGAAGGGTGGCCGGGTCCGCCAGGTGACCGTCACCATCACCAAGGACAGCGACGGGAAGGTCACCAAGGTCACGACGAAGGCCGAGCGCACGCCGATGCTCGACCTCGCGGGTGACGTGTCGACCGACAGCGAGCAGGGCCTGCTGGGGCTGGCCTTCTCGAGCAACGGCCGACGCCTGTACGTCCACTACACCGACCGCAACGGCCACACCAACGTCGACGAGTACGAGGTCGACGACGACGAGGTCGACACGTCGACCAGGCGGCGCCTGCTGTTCGTGGAGCAGCCCTTCCCCAACCACAACGGCGGCCAGCTCGCCTTCGGCCCCGACGGCTTCCTCTACATCGGCCTGGGCGACGGCGGCTCGGGCGGCGACCCCCTCGGCAACGCCCAGAACCTGGGGTCGCTGCTGGGCAAGCTGCTGCGCATCGACCCCGAGGGCCGCACCGGCGACAAGGCCTACGGGATCCCAGACGGCAACCCGCTGCGGGACGGCACGTTCGGGGCACCGGAGGTCTGGGCCTTCGGGCTGCGCAACCCGTGGCGCTTCAGCTTCGACCGCGCCACCGGGGACCTGTGGATCGGCGACGTCGGCCAGGACCTGATCGAGGAGATCGACTACCTGCCGAACCAGCCCGCCGGCGCCGGCCGGGCCGCCAACCTGGGCTGGCCCGAGATGGAGGGCAGCCGACCCTACGAGGGCGGCACGGCCCCGGTGAACGCCGTGCCACCGCTGTTCGACTACGACCGCAGTGCCGGGCAGTGCTCGGTGATCGGCGGCTACGTGTACCGGGGCGCAGCGATCCCGACGCTCCAGGGCGTCTACGTCTACGCCGACTACTGCGTCGGCGAGCTGCGCGGCGTGCTGCGCGCGCCCGACGGCACCGTGACCGAGCAGAGCCTCGGCGTGTCGGTTCCCGCGGGGCAGATCCTCACGTTCGGCGAGGACAACGACGGCGCCCTCTACGTGCTGTCGTCGGCGGGCAAGGTGTACCGCATCGACCCGGCCTGAGCCGGTCCGATCCCCTCAGGCGTCGAGGCGCTCCGGCTCGACGCCGAAGCGCGTCGCGTAGCCGGCGAAGGCCCGACGCACCGCCTCCTCCTCGAGCCCCAGGTCGGCGAGGTCGTACTCGACCCGCCCGTGGCGGCCCCGCGGGCTGCGGGCCAGGTAGGCCGTCATCGCCCCGCGGGTCTCGTCGGTCAGGGGCTGGCCGGCGAGGTCGTGGATGCGCGTCACCGTACCCACCTCGTCGGCCATGAACGCCCCGAAGTGCACGTCGACGGACTGGTTCGCCGGCAACAGGTCACGGTCGGCGGCACAGGCCCCCAGGAGGTCACCGAGCAGCTCCAGCCAGTAGCCACCGATGCGAGCGGGGTCGACCGGGTCGAGCGCCAGTCGAGACGAGTACGCCACCATCGTCATCATGGACACCGCCACCGACGCCGGGTCGCGGTGGGTGACCACGTAGGTGGCGTCGGGGAACACCCGCCGCAGCGCAGCGAACTGCTCGAGGTGCTGGGGGGACTTGAGCACCCAGCGTCGCCCGCCCCGCAGGTGCTGGAGCACCTGGAGCACGGTGCGGAGGTACTCGTAGTGCGGCGTCTGGTCGTGGGCGCGGTACCAGGCCCGCCAGCTCGGCATCGGGGCGATGGTGTCGAACAGCATCGTCGAGAAGTCGATGGCCAGGAGCTGGATCTCCTCGTGCACGTGCCACGTGGTCATCTCGTGCATGCGCCGGAAGTACGGCAGTGCCTGGTCCAGGAACACCACCCCGGCCTCCGCCCGCTCGAGACGGGGGTCGGGTTCGATGCCCTCCTCCCCCGGCGCCGGCACCGGTTCGAGGCTCTCCCAGTAGGGCAGGGAACGCAGCGCGGGATCCACGGCGAGCAGGTTGTGCAGGTGGGTCGTGCCGGTGCGGGGCAGCCCGCAGATCACGATGGGTCGCTCGATCTCGATGTCGCGGATCTCGGGGTGCCGACGCAGCCGGTCCTGCACCAGGAGCCGGTTCCGGGCCAGCTGCGACAGCTGGGTCCACGTGGTGAGCCGACCGAAGTCGCTCAGGGAGGCCTCCGCCTCGAGAGCCCGGCACAGCACGCCGAGCGGCTCGCGGAAGGCGTCGTCGCCGAAGTCGTCGAGGCCGGTGTCGGCGACGGCCCCGGCCAGCAACGCGTCGGGCTCGAAGCGGATGTCGGCGCCGAGCGGGGCGGCGAGGGTGATCAGCTCGGCGATCTCGGGCGGGAAGCGCGGATCGGCCAGGTCGTCGAGGTGCACGGGCGGCGGCGGCGGCTTCGACACGGGCGCACGGTACCCCGGATGGGTGCGGGCCGACCGGGTGCCGCACCCGCGGGCAGGTCCGTCAGCGGTACGCCAACATGAGGGGGGACCGGGGGACGAAGGGGAGGACCATGCCGGACGACGACCGCTACCTGTCGGCCAACGACACCCTCATGTGGGTCATGGAGCGCGACCGCCGCCTCCGGGGGACGGCCACCACCGTCATGGTCCTCGACGGACCGGTCGACCACGGCCGGCTGGCCGAGCGGATGGAGCGGGTGAGCCGTCTGTTCCCCCGCATGCGCCAACGCATCGTGGAGACACCGGCGGGCATCGCTCCGCCGCGCTGGGTCGTCGACGACCAGTTCGATCTGGCCTACCACCTCCGCCGTGCCGCCGTGCCCGCACCGGGCGACCTGCGCTCGGTGCTCGACCTGGCCCAGAGCTTCGCCATGACCGCCTTCGACAAGGAGCGCTCCCTGTGGGAGTACACGCTGCTGGAGGGCCTGGAAGGCGGACGCAGCGTCCTCGTCCAGAAGGTGCACCACGCCATGAGCGACGGCGTGGGAGGCATGGAGCTGGCACGGGAGTTCTTCGATTCCGAGCCGGCTACCGACAGCGGCTTCCTCCCGCCCACGCCGGAACCCGAGCCGCTCGGCACCGCCGACCTCGTCCGTGAGGGCGTGACGCACCGGGTGGGCGAGCTCCGCCGACGGGCCCTGCACCTGCCGCTGGCCGCGGCCTCGGCAGCGGCCGGGGCGGTGCGCGACCCCGCCGGGTCGGCGGCGGCGGCGTCCCAGAGCCTCCAGGACACGCTGGAGAGCGTGAGGCCGGTGACCACGCCGCCCTCGCCAGCGCTCGCCGGCCGGGGCATGAACCGCTGGTTCGGGTGCTTCGACGTCCCCTTCGGCGGCCTGCGGGGCGCAGCCAGGGACGCCGGTGCCACCGTGAACGACGTGTTCCTGGCCGCCCTGGCCGGCGGTCTCGGCCGCTACCACGAGCAGCTGGGCTTCCCCGTCCAGCCGCTGCGCATCGCCATCCCGGTCAGCACCCGCCGCGAGGGCGACGCCCGGGCGGGCAACCGCCTCAGCCTCGGCCGCTTCGAGCTGCCGGCCGACGACCCCGATCCCCGCAGACGGATCGCGACGCTGCACGAGGTGGTCACCCGGGTGCGCGAGCAGGTCGTGAACCCCATGACCGACACGGTCATCGGGCTCATGAGCCAGCTCCCCGCGCCGGTGCTGGGTCGGGCCTTCGGCGGGATGCTGTTCAACGTCGACGTCATGGCCAGCAACGTCCCGGGCTTCCGTGCGCTGCCCGAGCTGTGCGGTCGCCGATCGCTGGCCTGGTACGCCTTCGGACCCACGGAGGGCACGGCCGTCAACGTGACGATGATGTCGCACGGCGAGCACTTCTGCGTCGGCATGGCCTGCGACACGACCGCGGTGGAGGAGCCCGCTGTGCTCGTCGACTGCCTGCGCGAGGGCTTCGGCGAGGTGCTGGCGCTGGCGCCGCGCTGAGGACTGCGGCGGCGCCGACCGTCGCGGGTCAGTCGCCGGCCTCGGCGTGGCGATCCTCCACGAGTTGGCCGTCGCGCAGCTCGATCACCCGCGTCAGGCGCACGACCTCGAGCAGCCGCCGATCGTGGGTCACCAGCAACAGCGTGCCGGCGAAGCGGTCGAGCGCCAGCTCGAGCTGCTCGATGGCCGGCAGGTCGAGGTGGTTGGTGGGCTCGTCCAGGACGAGCGTGTTGATCCCCTCGGCCATGAGCAGCGCCAGCTCGGCCCGGGTGCGCTCGCCGGGCGACAGCGACGCCACGTCGCGATGCACGTCCTCGGCCTGCAGCCCGAACTTGGCCAGCAGCGAACGCCCGGCCGACAGGTCGAGGCCGGTGCGACGCAGGAAGGCGTCGAGCAGGGACCGCTCGGGGTCGAAGGCGTCGCGGTGCTGACCCAGCACCCCCGGTCGCACCCCGGGGCCCGTCCGACACGTCCCCGCGGTCGGCGCCAGCTCGCCGAGCAGCACGGCGAGCAGGGTGGACTTCCCGGCGCCGTTGGGGCCGAGCAGCGCCACCCGCTCGCCGCTGGCGATCTCCAGGTCGATCGGCCCGAGCCGGAACGCCCCGGTACCGGTGTCGGACGCTGGTTCCCGGTCGACCACCACCCCCTCGAAGCGGGCCACGAGATCGCCGCTGCGGGGCGCCGACGCGATCTCGAAGCGCAGGTCCCAGCCCTCCCACGGCTTGTCGACCGGGGTGAGTCGCTCGAGGGCGCGGTCGGTGCGCCGGGCCCTCGACGCGAGCTGCTCACTGGTCTGGGCGCGGAAGTGCCGGATGAACTTGTCGGTCTCCCCCGAACGCCTGGCCCGCGCCACACCGCGCACCGACCAGCTCCGCTCCCGCCGACTCCGGGCCACGAGCTCGTCGTGCTGACGCCGATAGGTCTGGTACGCGTCGTCGGCGTGACGACGGGCGACGGCGCGCTCGTCGAGGTAGGACCGCCATCCCCCTCCGTACTCGCGGGCACGGCGGGTGTGCTCGTCGAGCTCCAGCACCCGGGTGACGCAGCGCTCGAGGAAGGCCCGATCGTGCGACACGACCGCGACGCCGACGCGCAGGTCGGTGAGCCAGCGCTCCAGGCGCTCGATCCCGTCGAAGTCCAGGTCGTTGGTCGGCTCGTCGAGGAGCACCACGGCGTGCCGGTCGAGGAGCAGGGAGGCAAGCGAGACGCGGGCCCGTTGCCCACCCGACAGCGAGCCCAATGCCGAGTCGGCCACCTGCTGCGGCACCGCCAGGTCGTCGAGGACCTCGGGGATGCGGTGGACCAGGTCGGCCCCGCCCAGCGCCAGGAACCGCTCGAGCGCGACGGCGTAGGCGTCATCGGCAGCCCCGTCGCCGGTGTCGGGCCCGGCGAGCGCCGCCGCGGCACGCTCCAGCTCGGCCTCGGCCCGTGCGACACCGGTGCGTCGCCGCAGGAAGTGCTGCACCGTCTCGTCGGAACGGACCTCCTCCTGGGGCAGCAGGCCGACGGTGGCGGTCGGGGGGCGGAGCTCGACGGTGCCCGCATCCGGACGCTCCACCCCGGCCAGGAGCCGCAGCAGGGTGGACTTGCCGACCCCGTTGGCCCCGACGACGCCGATGCGGTCACCGGGCGAGACGGTCAGCGACACGCCGTCGAGCACCGTGAGGTCGCCGAAGGCGCGACACAGCCCACGGGCGACGAGGGTGGCGGGCGGCGCGACGGCAGCGGCGGGCACGACGCAGCCTGTCATGCTGGTCACGTGGGTGTGCACCCGAACACGGCAGGCGAGCTGGCCCTGGCCGTGCTCCCCCGTGTCGAGGACCTGTGGAGCGAGGGCTGGGTACGGGACCTCGAGCCGGCCGACACCACCGGCGCAGGGCCGCTGGCCGACACCTGCCTGCCCGAGACCTTCCCCGAGGACGCCGTCACCGCGGCCCTGGATGCCACGTTCGTGCACGACACGGACGGGATCGTGGTCGCGCTGGTGACCGTGTTCGCGACCGCGGTCGACGGCGAGCGCGGCTGGGACGCGGTGCGCACCGACGAGTTCGCGGTCTGCCTCACCCGCTCCGTGCTGGCCGACCTCGACGTGCCCACCGACACCGAGCTGCTGGGTCCGGTGTTCGGCGACGGGCCCGGCACGTCCCCCCGACCGGGCGGGCGCACGCGGACCCGCCACGCCGTCGTGGCGGTGGCGCGAGGCGCAGGGCTGTCGTCGCTCGAGCTCGACCTCGCCGCCGTCGGTTGCGGCCCCGTGCTGGTGCTGCTGTGGGCGGCACACCCCGGGTCGACCGCCGCCACCCGGGGCTGGACGCGTCTCGTGCAGCGGGTCGAGGACCGCAGCGAAGCCGCGGTGCGGTCCCTGGAGCGGTGAGCGCACCCGACCCGGTGGGGCGGGGCTGGTCAGCTGGTCAGCTGGTCAGCACCAGACCCAGCACACCGATGGCCAGCGCCACCCCGGCGACGATCGCCGCCACCTTGGCGCCCGCAGCGGCCACGCGCTTCTCCTGGGTGAGCTCCGCCAACCGCTGGTCCCCGCCGGGATGGTCGGCGTTCGCTCGGTCGCCCTTGGCGGCCATGGTGGCCTGGAGCCACCAGAACCCCATCAGGAGCAGCACGATCGCAGCCACCACCGTCACCATGGCGAACACGGGGTTGACCGAGGCGAGCACCCGCGTATCCTACCCGGCACCGACGGCACGGCGAGGAGGACGGCGTGGCTCGTTCGATGTCCCGGCGACGCCCGGTGCGCCTCGTCGCCACCGCCCTCGGGTGCACCACGCTGCTCGAAGCGACGCTGATCCACCTCGGCCGCACCTACGGCTCCACTGTCGAGGAGCGCCGGCGGGACCTGCCCGGCGACGACCTCGTCCCCCGACCGACGGTGGTCACCAACCACGCCGTCACCATCGACGCGCCGCCCGAGTGCGTGTGGCCGTGGCTGGTGCAGATGGGCTGGCACCGGGGCGGCTGGTACACCGCCCGCTGGGTCGACCGCCTCCTGTTCCCGGCCAACTGGCCGAGCGCCAACCGCATCATCCCCGACCTGCAGCACATCGAGCTCGGCGACTTCATCCCCGACGGGGCGCCCGAGACGCAGTGCGGCCTCATCGTCGAGCACCTCGAGCCCGGTTCGGCGCTCGTGCTGCACTCCACCAGCCACCTCCCCCGCGCCTGGCGGGACCGCCGACTCGCCGAGCTGGACTGGTCGTGGACGTTCGTGCTGGTGCCCCTGGACGGCGGTCGCCGCACCCGCTACCTGTTCCGCTCGCGCTGGGTGACCGGGCCGTGGTGGCTCACCCTGGGCGGCTGGCTGGGCGTCGTCCCGGCCGACTTCGTCATGTCGCGCGACATGCTGCGGGGGGTGAAGGAGCGCGCCGAGGGCCTGGCCCGCGAACGCGCCCTCGACGTGGCCCCGTGAGCAATGGGCCCGGTGTGCGGGCCCGCGCCGATCACGACGCGCCGGAGCTGGACCGGTCCCGGACCATCAACGTGCACGGCCCCGTCGCGTCGTCGAGCGTCGCCACCGGACGGAACCCGGCCTTCTCGAGCGCACGCCACGACGCCGTGTTGGCCGCCAGAGGACTGGCGCAGACCTGGGTCCAGGCGGGGTGCCGTCCGAAGACGATCTCCTCGACGAAGCGTCCGATGAGCAGCGCGCCCAGGCCACGTCCGCGGTTCGCCGGCGCACCGATCAGGTAGTCGATGCCTGCGGCGGACCGCCGCACGCCGTGGGCGAACCACGCCTCGGACTCCTCGGGATCGTCGAGCGCGGGATAGCACTGCAGCCAACCCACCTCGACACCGTCGACGAGAGCCAACCAGTGCTCCGGCGGATCGGGCGATCCGGGCCCGTAGTCGCGTTGCACCGCCTCCCACGACACGTCGTCGCCCTCCCACCAGCGCACGACGTCGGGGTCCTGCAGCCAACGGTGCAGCAGCGCCAGGTCGTCCTCGGCCAGCCGCCGGAACGTGATCGGACCCACCGCCCCGGTCATGCCGGACGGCGGGCCCGGCGGGTGCTCGACACGGACCTCAGAGCTTGGCGACCGACAGGCTGTTCCCGTCCGGGTCGTCGAACCAGGCGACCTCCGTGCCGTCGGGGCCGTGCCAGATCCCGAGGTCGTCCTGACCCATGCCCTCGTAGTGGCGCAGCTGCACACCGGCCGCGGCGAGCGCGGCGACCGTCTCCTCGACATCGGGCACCGACCACCCGAGGACGGTGTGGGGCGACGGCGTGAAGGCCTCGACCGGGGTCACCCGGACGGTGACGGGACCCGCCTGCACCGTCACCGCGAAGGCGTCCTCGGCGACGACCGGGAGCCCCAGCACGTCGACGTAGAAGCGCCGGGCCCGATCCAGGTCGACGGTGTGCACGAAGGCGATGGGTTCACGACCGGCCAGCATGCGCGCACGGTAGCCCAGCAGCCCGGGCGGTGCCCGGGTGGTGGGTTGGGCGCCGGTCGGTGACGGTGCGGCCACCCGCGACGTCGTCGGCGACGGTGTGCACGTGACGCCACGCCGCGTCGCGGCGCAGGACGACGGACGACCCGGTCTCAGTCCAACGAGTACCGGTAGACGTTGGTGTCGCGGGCGACGAACCCGATGCGCCGGTAGAGCCGGTTGGCGGCCTCGCGCGACGGTCGGGAGGTGAGATCGACCGTCTTGGCGCCGGCCGTCCGGGCCCGGTCCAAGGCGGCCCGGTTCAAGGCCTCGCCCACGCCCCTGCCGCGGGCCGACTCGTCCACGACCACGTCCTCGATCCAGGCCCGCAGGCCGGTGGGGATGCGGAACAGGGCCAGGGTGAGGCTGCCCACGATGACGCCGTCACGGTCACCGTCACGGGCCAGGAGCACGACCGAGGCCGGCGACGCGACGATCGCGGCCAGCTCCTGCTCGGTGGGCGGCGGGTTCGACCTGGACAGCTGCGGGACGAGCCGATCGAAGGCGGCGACCAGCTCGGGGGTGACCTCGGTGGCTTCGACGATCTCGACGGACATGAGCGCCCACGCTACCGGGCACCACGACCCGCCCTCGGCGACCAGCCCCTCGGACCGACACCGGGGACGATACGGTGACGTGGATGGCGAGCACCGACGACTCCCCGACGCCGCAGCTCGCACACGTGCGCTGGACGACCCGGCCCGAGCTCGAGGCGCCGGTGCTGCTCATGGCCTTCGAGGGGTGGAACGACGCCGGCTCCTCGGCCACCGGTGCCCTGGGCTTCTTCGAGCGGAGCTGGGGCACCGAGCCCTTCGCCGACATCGACGCGGAGGACTTCTTCGACTTCACCGAGACCCGACCCCTCGTGCGCTTCGACGACGACGGTGACCGGGTCATCGACTGGCCCGACGCCCGGTTCGCCGCCGCGGAGGTCCGCGACGGCCTGCACGTGGTCACCCTGCACGGCACCGAGCCGCAGCTGCGCTGGCGCACGTTCTGCGAGCAGGTGGTCGGGGTCGCCCGGGCGCTCGACGTCGAACTGGTGGTCTCCATGGGATCGCTGCTGGCCGACGTACCGCACTCACGCCCGGCACCCGTCTACGGGGCCACCAACGACACCGACCTGATGGAGCGACTCGATCTGAGCCCCTCCCACTACGAGGGGCCCACGGGCATCGTCGGGGTCCTGCACACCGCCTTGCGTGCCGCCGGCATCGCCTCGGCGTCGCTGTGGGCGACGGTGCCCACCTACGTGGCGTCGGCCCCCTCCCCCAAGGCCACGTTGGCCCTGGTCGACCGGGTGTGCACGTTGCTCGACGTGCAGGTCGAGGCCACCGACCTGGCCGAGGAGGCGGCGGTGTACGAGGCCCGCATCGACGAACTGGTCGCCGACGACGACGAGACGGCGGCCTACGTGTCCCAGCTGGAGCGGGACTTCGACGACCGCCAGGACGAGCTCACCACCGGGCGGGGCAGTCAGCAGCTCATCGACGAGGTGGAGCGCTACCTGCGCAACCAGCCCTGAGCGGCGGGACGCTCACGGCCGCGGGGCGTGCCGGGGCCAGGGGCGGGTCCGTTCCAGCAGACGGGCGAGGCGCAGCACGACGTGGTCGGCGTGGCGCCGCCCCATGATCTGCAGCCCCACCGGGAGCCCCTCGCTGTTGGTGCCGGCGGGCACCGAGCAGGCCGGGTTCCACGCCAGGTTGGCCAGCATCGTGAAGGGCACGCTCATGCCTCCTGCCGCGGCCGGCCCGTAGCGCGCCACCAGGTCGACGCCGGCGATCTCGAGCGGCGGCGGGCCCTCGGCGGCGAAGGCCGCCACCGCCGTGGCCGGGGTGAGCAGCACGTCCACGTCCCGGAAGATCGCCGCGCAGTCGGCGTCGAGCTGCAACCGGCGCCGCAGACCCTTCACGATGGTGCGCACCGGGCGACCGTGGGTGGCCTCGAGGGCGCTGCGCACATACGGCGTGAGCTCGTCCACGCGGTGGGGGTAGTGACGGGCCTCGTCGATGTCGAGCCACGGCGTGACCACGCCGGCCGAGAGCCAGGTGCGCACGGGGTCGGTCAGCACGACGGGGTGCTCGACCAGCGCCACGCCGGCGGCCACGGCCAGCTCCTCGGCCGCGGCCCGGGTCAGCTCGGCCACCTCCGGGTCCACGACGGCGAACCCCAGGTCGGGCGACCAGCCGACGCGCAGCCCCGAGACGTCGAGGCCCTCGATGGCCTCCTCGTAGCGCAGGCCCGGAGGGGGCAGCGTCGTGCGGTCGGTGTCGTCGGGTCCCGCGGTGACGTCGAGGCAGCGCGCCGCATCGGCGACCGTGGTGGCCTCGACGCCGTACACCGCGGTCTGCGACGGGTCCGCCGACGGGTGGGGGATGCGCCCGTAGCTGGGCTTCATGCCCACCAGCCCGCTGAACGACGCGGGGATGCGGGTCGAGCCGCCGCCGTCGCTGGCGGTGGCGATGGGCGTCAGACCGGCGGCCACGGCCGCGGCGGAACCGCCCGAGGAGCCGCCGGGGGTGCGCGACGGGTCCCACGGGTTGCGGGTGACGCCCCACGCCCTGGTGCGGGTGTACTGCAGGGTGCCGAACTCGGGTGCCGCGGTCTTGCCGACGGGGATGGCCCCGGCGGCCCGCAGGCGGGCCACGTGGATCGAGTCGTGCGTCACCGGGGGCTCGTCGCGGTACAGCAGCGATCCGTGGGAGGTGGGCATCCCGGCGCAGTCCTCGAGGTCCTTCACGCCGAACGGCACGCCGGCCAGGGGACCGAGTCGCTCGCCGTCGCCCGCCGCGACCGCGTCGTCGACGGCCGCCGCGGCCTCGCGGGCCCCGTCGAGATCCACGAAGACGAAGGCGTTGAGCGCCTCGTTGTGCGCCTCGATGCGCGTCGCGCAGGTCTCGAGCAAGGTCAGGGCGGACAGCTCGCCCCGGCGGATGGCGTCGGCCGCCTCCACGGCCGACGGGAGCACGGCGTCGTCGAACCCCATCGGTCCCCTCCCTGCGTGTCTCAGAAGCGCTCGTCCCGCCACGGGGGCAGGCGCGGCCGGTCGTAGAGCACCTCCACCGGCTCGCCTCGGATGGCGGCGAAGGCGTGGGGGCCCCAGTGGTCGAAGCCGGCGACGAAGCCCGGGAGGTCGTCCTCGCGGTACCAACCCACGTCCATGCACTCCATCGGGTGCGGCGTGAGATCGCCACCGGTGGCCCGGCACTGGAACACCAGCGAGTACAGCGGGATGCGGGTGAAGCCGAGCCGCAGGCCGTCGAGCACGGCGATGAGGCGCACCACCTCGCACTCGATGCCCGTCTCCTCCTGGACCTCCTTGACCGCCACCTCGGAGGCCGAGTAGCCGATGTCGGCCCAGCCCGTGGGGTACAGCCACACCCCGGAGTCCGAGCGTTGGATCAACAGCAGCTCACCCTCGTCGTTGCCCACGACGGCGCCGACGGCGATCTTGGGGGTCTGGTAGCCGGCAACACCCTGCCCGACCATCGACATCCACTCGTAGACCAAGGTGTCACGGTCGAAGGCACTGCCCGCGCTGACCCGCATGTCGGCGGCGACGGCGAGGACCTCCTCGAAGCGCTCCCGTTCGTAGGGGTTCTCGGTGAACCCGAGCCCCGTGCGGGCGATGCCGGCCAGGGCCTCGCTCCAGCGGATCAGATCCTGCGAGAGCGGGTTGGGAGTGGACGGAGTCCCCTGCGCGTCGGCCACCACCGCACCCTATCCCCTGACCGCCCAGCCGTGACCGGGTCACGTGCAGGACAGCAGCTCGTACAGGATGGCCTTCTCGATCTCGGTCAGATAGGCGGGATCGGCGATCTTGTCCCCGTTGCGGTCCCGCAGGTAGAAGGCGTCCACGGCCTCGTGGCCCACGGTCTGCACCTTCGCCGATCGGATGTCGAGCTCGAGCTCGGCGATGGCCCGCGTGATGCGGTACAGCACCCCGATGCCGTCCTCGGTCCGGACCTCGACCACCGTCGCGGTGTGCGACAGTTCGTTGTCGATGTGGACCGACGGGGCCTTCGGCGCGCCCGGCGTCCGCCGGGCCCGGGCGTAGGTGCGGGCCCGCTCGTCGAGCCGGGCCGACAGCGCCAACCGCCCAGCCAGCGCCGCATCGAGCTGGGGCACCACGCGATCCCACGGGATCACCGACGACACGCTGCTCGCGACCCGGAACACCTCGATGGCCATGCCGTCGTCGTTGGAGTGCGCCGCGCAGGACAACACGTCGAGGCCGTTCAACGAGAGCACCCCCGCCACCCGGCTGAACATGCCCGGCCGATCGGGTGAGATGACCTGCAGGCGGTCGTCGGCGGTCTCGACGAGCTGGCGACCCTCGGCCATGCGGGCGAGCTGCGCGTCCGAGGGGAAGCCCTCGCCGATCAGCTCCTGGACGGAACCGCCCGACAGCACGTGGGCCGTGCGCTCCACCAGCTCGGCGACCAGTTCGGCCTTCCAGTCGTTCCACGCCGCCGGGCCGGTGGCCAGCGAGTCGGCCTCGGTGAGCGCGTCGAGCAGCCGGAGCGTCACACCCGACCCCACCAGCTCGGCCACCTTCTCGATCGTGCCGTCGTCGCTGAGGTCGCGCCGGGTGGCGACGTCGGGGAGCAGCAGGTGATGGCGCACCATGTCCTGGAGCATCGCGATCTCGTCGGGGGCGTAGCCCATGCGGTCGGCCATCGCGGCTACGACGTCGATGCCCACCTCGATGTGGTCCCCGGGATAGCCCTTGCCGATGTCGTGCAGGAGCGTGCCGACCACCAGCAGGTCGGGTCGGTCGACCCGATCCACGAGCGACGCGGCGTTGGTCGCCGCCACGCACAGGTGCCGGTCGACGGTGAAGGTGTGGTAGGCGTTGCGCTGCGGTTTGCAGCGCACCTCGGCCCACTCCGGCAGCAACTGCACCCACAGCCCCACCTGGTCGAGCGCCTCGATGACGTCGATCGCCGGCGGGCCGGCCAGCAGCAGACGGGCGAGCAGCGCCCGCGCCGTGGCGTCCCACGGGAAGGGGTCGGCCAGTCCGGCCTCGGCCAGGCGGTGGAGGCTCCCCCGTTCGAAGCGCACGTCGTTCTCGGCCGCCCCCACCGCAGCTCGCAGGGCGAGCAGCGGGTCGGCCACCGGGTCGGCGTCATGGTGCAACTCGACCTGGCCTTCCCGCAGCACCACCCCGGGGGCCAGCTCGCGGTCCCGGCTGACCCGGAAGAACCGGGGCCCCCTGATGGAGGACTCCACCCGGTTCCACACCTCGTCGCTGCGCCAGGCGATCTCGCGCGCCGCGGCGCTCAACGAGCGCATGAAGGCATCGGTGTCGGGCTGGCCGAGCGCTTCGGCCACCGCGTCCTGCTCCTGCAGCAGCAGCCGGTCGCCGGGGCGCTTCGTGCGCCGGTGGAGCTCCACCCGGGCGGCGAGGACGACGTGGTAGGCGGCCCCGAACGCGGCGTCGTCGCCTTCGAGCATCACCCGCTCGGCCTGTTCTGCCCAGTGGATGGCGTGCACGTCGCGCAGCCCGCCCCGGCCCTCCTTCAGGTCGGGCTCGAGCAGGAAGGCCACCTCGCCGGCGTGGGCGTGGCGGGCCTGCACCCGCTTGGCCTGTTCGTCGAGCCACCGCTTCGAACGCTTGCGCCACAGGGCGAGGGCGTTCTCGTCGAGCGCCGCCGTCAGGTCGGCGTCACCGGCGACGTGGCGGACCGAGAGCAGCGCGGTGGCCGTGTCGAGGTCGTCGGCGGCCAGCGCCAGCGCCTCCTTGGGGGTGCGCACGGCGTGGCCGAGCTTCAGACCCTCGTCCCAGATGGGGTACCAGATCCGCTCGGCCAGCCGGTCGACGTCGACCTTGGGCTCGTGCAGGAGCAGCAGGTCGATGTCGCTCTGGGGGCAGAGCTCGGCCCGCCCGTAGCCCCCGACCGCGATCAGCGACACGCCCGCAGGCGGATCGGCGTCGGCGTAGAGCGCACCCAACCAGGCGTCCATCCGGTCGCTGTAGGCCCGGCACAGCTGCAGGCCGGTCAGCGTGGGGTCGCCGAAGAGGGTGTCGCGGTCGAGGGCGTCGGGCACGGGGAGCTCCGTTGACCAGCTGCTCAGATGGCGTCGTCGTCGAGCTCGCCGGTGCGGATGCGCACCACGCGCTCGACCGACGTCACCCACACCTTGCCGTCACCGATCTTGCCGGTACGAGCGGCGTTCACGATGACGTCGACGATGCGGTCCACGTCGGCCGTGTCGGCCAGGACCTCCATGCGCACCTTGGGCAGGAAGTCGATGGTGTACTCCGCTCCCCGGTAGAGCTCCGTGTGGCCGCCCTGGCGACCGAAGCCCTTGACCTCGGTGATGGTCATGCCGGTGGCGCCTGCTTCCTTGAGGGCGTCCTTCACGTCCTCGAGCTTGAAGGGCTTGACGATGGCGGTGATCAGTCTCATGAGTGCTCTCTTCTCTGCGTTGCGTGGACCGCCAGGGGTCACCCGACGTTATAGGCCTGCTCTGCGTGCTGGCTCAGGTCGAGGCCGACCGTCTCGTCCTCGTCGCTGACCCGCAGGCCGATGACCAGGTCGATGACCTTGCCGATGGCGAGCGACATCACGAGTGAGAACGCCAGCACCGCCACCGCGGCGATGACCTGCTCGACGAAGAGGTCCGAGCCGCCGCCGAGCAACATGCCGTCGGGGATGGCCGGGTTGATGGCGTCCTCGGCGAACAGCCCGAGGGCGATGGAGCCGAAGAGGCCGCCGACGAGGTGCACCGCCACGACGTCGAGCGAGTCGTCGAACTTGAACCTCCGCTTGATCCCGAGGGCCAGGAAGCACAGGGCGCCGGCGACGAAGCCGATGATGATGGGCGAGAGCCCGCCCACGAAGCCGGCGCAGGGGGTGATGGCCACGAGGCCGGCCACGGCGCCGGAGGCGGCGCCGAGGGTGGTGGCGTGGCCGTCCTTGATGCGCTCCACCAGCAGCCAGCCCAGCATGGCGGCCGAGGCGGCGATGAAGGTGTTGAACAGGGCCTGGGCGGCGATGCCGTCGGCAGCGAGGGCGGAGCCGGCGTTGAACCCGGCCCAGCCGAACCACAGCATGCCGGTGCCGAGCAGCGTGAGCGGCAGCGAGTGGGGCGGCATGGGGGTCTCGGGCCAGCCCTTGCGTCGACCCAGCAGCAGGGCCAGGGCCAGGCCCGCCGCACCGGCGTTGATGTGCACCACCGCACCGCCGGCGAAGTCGAACGAACCGCGCTCGGCCAGCCAGCCACCGGCGAAGACCCAGTGGGCCACGGGGGCGTACACCAGGACCAGCCACACGGCGATGAACACCACGTAGGCGCTGAACTTGAGCCGGTCGGCGGTGGAGCCGGTGATCAGCGCCGGCGTGATGATGGCGAAGGTCATCTGGTAGGCGGCGAAGAGCACGAAGGGGATGCTCAACGACAGGAAGAGCCCATCCGGGTCACCCAGGGTGACCGTCGAGGTGACGACGTCCTTGAACCCGACGAAGTCCAGGTTCCCGATGAAGCCGCCGTCGCCGAAGGCCCCGAAGGCCAGGCTGAACGCGACCAGCACCCACAGCACACCGAGCAGGCCCATGGCGAAGAAGTTCTGCATGAGCATGCCCAGCAGGTTCTTGGACCGGACCATGCCGCCGTAGAAGAAGGCCAGGCCCGGCGTCATGAACAACACGAGCGCTGCTGCCATCAGCACCCACGCGGTGTTGCCGCTGTCCAGTTCCAGCCCTGGCGGTAGTTCCGCAGCTAGTGGCATCCCATCCCCTTGTCTCGGGTGCCGCCTCCTCCGAGGCGGCACGTCACAAACACGTCAGACGACAGGATGGCGAGGGCGTGTTTCCCGGCCGTCACCCTGATGTTTCGTCTGTGTGAACTGAGGAAGGGCGCATCCGGTGTCTGCGGCGAGGCCAGAGCAGCGCCCCCTGGCGGCGGGATCCCCCGCCCGCGACGCGAGCGCCCGATGGTCGGTGCGCACCTGTCAGACTGGCGCCATGGCTGTGCGCAAGGACTGCCGGCACTACTCGACCCGCACCACGCCGAGCGGCGATCAGCTCCAGCGGTGCCGCGTGGACGCGAACACGCCCAACCCCTTCGCGTGCCCCGAGGACTGCCTCTTCTTCGAGCCCCGGTCCATCACCAGCGCGGGCTGGGAGCGCTTCCCCGACGCCGAGGACGGCGACCGCTGGGGCGAGGGCTTCTCGGGCCGCTGACCCGAGAACCGGCCGGCGAGGCTCAGCGGCGGCCCTCGGCGCGACGACGGCGCAGCACGACGTGCGCCTTGGCCGCCCCCCAGGCCAGGCCCACCTCGTGCAGGGAGGGATCCAGGTCGGCGAACGTCGCCGGCGTGAGGTCGTAGTCGTCGTCGGGGAACAGGCGCTCCGCCGTGGCGTCCCGCACGACGGGCGACACCCCGGCGCTACGGAGCACCCCGGTCGGGTAGCGCACCGCGGCGCGCACGACGGCGAGCGGGTTGCCCCGTTGCTCGTCCACGTCCAGCATCAGCAGGGCCCGCACCCGGGGGCCGACCTCGGCCCGGGCCCGGGTGCCGGCAGCCACGGCCGCGGCCGCCACGTCGGGCTCGACCCGACCCGACCAGGCCTCACAGAGCCGCTCGACGCAACGCTCGACCCACGGCGCCAGGGCACGGTCGATCCCGTCGGCCAGCTCGACGGCGTAGGCGGCCAGGGCCTCGAGGTCGGCGGGCGTCGGGCCGGGCTCGTCCACGGAGTTGGCATCGGGAGCCACGGCGACCATCCTGGCCCACATGATCCATCCCGAACGCATCGAGCCCGGACCGGGCCAGGAGTCGGTGTGGGACTACCCCCGACCCCCCGCCCTCGATCCGACCGACAGCCTGGTGCTGGTGGTCTTCGGCGGTGTCACCGTTGCCGAGACCCGCCAGGCCGTCCGCATCCTGGAGACCAGTCAGGCGCCCGCCTTCTACATCCCTGCCGGTGACGTCGTCTGGGAGCACCTGCGACCGGCCGGGCGCCGCAGCTTCTGCGAGTGGAAGGGCGAGGCCGACTACCTCGACCTCGTCGTGGGGCACCGGGTGTCGCCGGAGGCCGCGTGGCGCTACCGCGCACCGACGCCTCGCTACGGCGCCATCGCCGGCCACCTCGCCTTCTACCCGTCGCGCGTCGACGCCTGCTTCGTGGACGGCGAGCGGGTGCGGGCCAACGAGGGCGACTTCTACGGCGGGTGGATCACCTCGCGTGTGGTGGGACCCTTCAAGGGCGGTGCGGGCAGCTCGGGCTGGTGACCGGGCGCTACGGTCTCGACGTGCGCATCCGGGCCATCTCGGTGTTCGAAGGGGTTGTGTACCACTGCCACGTCGTCGACCCCACGAACCCGCACCGCCCCACGCTGGAGGTCGACGCCATCCTGCGGGAGGGCGACGCCGACGCCACGGCCGGGCCGCTCCTGCTGGGGGTGGCGGAGTTCATCGTCATGGTCGGCGGCCTGGACCGGGCCCGACCCGTCCTGCGGGAGCTGCGGGACCGGGGTCGGATCGTGCAGCACCTGGGCGTCGACCACATCGCCTTCCCCACCTGGACGCCGGTGCCCGCACCCGAGCCGCAGGCCCGCCCGGCGGACGCGCCGTGACCGGCGCAGCACCGGGGGTCCGCCCGCCTGCGGGGCTGGCCGCGCTCGCCGTGGCGGCCGTGCTGGTGCTCGGCGCCTGCACCGACGACGACACGATCGAGCGATCCAACGGTCGCGACCCCGCCGCGGACACCCCGACCGACACCGCCGCCGACGACCTCGTTCCCGTGGCCGTGGTGCGGGCCCAGGACGACGACGTCGACCTCACCGACGTGGCGGAGATCCTCGACGCCCGTCTCGCCCGAGCCGACGGTCCGGGGGCCTTCCAGGTCTCCGTCGACGGGGACGAGGTGCTCGTGGCGGGTCCACCGGGGGAGCAATCGCTTGCGCTCGTCGAGGACCTGGTGACGCCGGGACGGTTGTCGCTTCGTCCCGTCCTGTCCCTCGCACCGGCCGGCGACACCCCGGGATCGACCGCCGGGACCGTGCCGCCGCAGGAGGCGACGGGCGAGGTGGTGGCGACCGATGTGGGAGTCGTCTACGTGGTCGGTCCCGAGGCGCTCGGGGGTGACGGCGTGCTCGACGCGGCCGTGGCGCGCCTCGACACATCCGGGCAGTGGATCGTGGGGCTGACCTTCTCGCCGTCGGGCATCTCGATCTTCAACGAGCTGGCAGCGAGCTGCTACACCACGTCGGCCACCTGCCCGACCGGCCAGGTGGCCCTACTCAGCGACGATCGGCTCCTCATGGCCCCGGTGATGCAATCACCCTCCTTCGCGGCCGACGCCGTGCAGATCCTCGGCGAGTTGGACGAGGACGAGGCACGTTCCCTGGCATCGACGCTGGCGTCACCGAACCTACCTGCGGGACTGACCGTCGACCCGGCCGGCTGACGGATCGCGCCCACACGTCTCTGTGCCACCACGTCACTGCACCTCGGGGTGCCCGTGGTCAGATCGTGCGGCCGGCACCCTCCCAGTAGGGGTCGCGCAGGAGCCGCTTGTACAGCTTGCCCGTGGGCGTGCGGGGCAGGGCGGCCTCGAAGTCGATGCTCTTCGGCGCCTTGTAGCCGGCGAGGTGCGCCCGGACGTGGGCGACGAGCTCGTCGGCGAGGCCATCGGAGGGCTCGGCGCCCTCCACCAGCTCCACGGCGGCCTTCACCTGCTCGCCCATCTCGTCGTCGGGCACGCCGAACACCGCGGCGTCCGCGACGGCCGGGTGGGTGACCAGCACCCCTTCGATCTCGGCCGGGTAGATGTTCACCCCGCCGCTGATGATCATGTCGATCTTGCGGTCCGACAGGAACAGGTACCCGTCCTCGTCGAAGTAGCCCACGTCGCCGAGGGTCCCGACACCCGGCTCGAGGTGCGCGGCCCGGGTCTTCTCGGGCGCCTTGTGGTACTCGAAGTCGGTGCCGAGCAGGCTGCGGAAGTAGATCTGGCCGGACTCGCCCGCGGGCACGGGGAGGCCGTCGTCGCCGACGATGCGCAGCTCGACCGTGCCGAGCGGCCTGCCCAGGCTCCCCGGCTTGGCCAGCCACTCCGCTCCCGAGATCATGGACAGGAAGCCGCCCTCGGTGCCGCCGTAGTACTCGGTGACGACGGGGCCCCACCACTCGAGCATGCGTCGCTTCACGTCTGGTGGACAGGGTGCCGCACCGTGCATGACCGTCTGCAGCGAGGAGCCGTCGAAGCCGGCCCGCACCTCGTCGGGCAGCTTCAGCATGCGGATGAACTGGGTGGGCACCAGATGGACGTTCGTGACGCCGTGGCGGTCGATGGTGCGCAGGGTCTCCGCCGGGTCGAACCGGTGGCGCATCACGACCGTGCTGGCCCGACCCAGCAGCGGGAACACGCTGAACACCCACTGGGCCGAGTGGTAGGCAGGTCCGTCGAGCAGGGTGACGCCGTCGGGGGGCACCTGGAGCATGTCGCAGAAGCCACCGGCGATGAGCTCGAGCAGGCCGACCGGCTGGCCGAGCTGCACCAGCCCCGAGCGCACGCCCTTGGGGAAGCCGGTGGTTCCCGAGGTGTAGAACATCGGCCCGCCCGCGCTCTGGTCGTCGGGTTCACCCGGGTCGGCCTCGGCGAGCAGCGTCTCGTAGGAGCTGAACCCCGGGGGTGGGTCGCCGCCGGCCAACAGGCGGACGCGACAACGGTCGGCCTTCGGGTCCTGCATGGCCTCGACGGCGACGTCACGGTGGCGGTCGTCGACCACGAGGGCGGCCGCGTCGGAGTCGTCGACCACGTAGGCCAGCTCCTCGGCCACCCAGTGCCAGTTCACGGGCACGCAGATCCAGCCGCCGTGGATGCAGGCGGCGTTGACCTCGAACACCTCCCGGGTGTTGCCGGCCATGAGCGCGACGGTGTCGCCCGGTGCGAGTCCGGCAGCGCGCAACCCGTTGACGAGCCGGTTGACCCGCTCGTCGAAGGCGCCCCACGTCGTCTCCCCGTGCTCGTCGACGAGCGCCACGGCGTCGGCCCCGCGACGCTGCACGATCTTCCGGATCAACTCGGCCATCGCTCCCCCTCGTGTTGGGGGCGCAGGTTAGGCGGTCCGGCTCCCCGAGGCCTCGAGTGCGCCGTTGAGGTTGCCGCTCCGCAGTCCCTCGAGGTCGAGTGTCACATAGCGGTAGCCAGCTGCCTTCACCGCCTCGACGACGGCGGACCGGCAGGCCAGCGCCGCAGGGAGATCGTCGAGGGGGAGCTCGAGGCGGGCCGTGTCGCCGTAGTGGCGGACCCGCAGGGACTCGAAGCCGAGGCGCCGCAACGCGGCTTCGGCCCGTTCGACCCGGCCCAGCACCGCCACCGTGACCTCGGTGCCGTAGGGCACCCGTGACGCCAGGCAGGCCGCGGCCGGCTTGTCCCACGTGGGCAGACCGAGGCCCTGCGACGCGGCCCGCACCGCGGCCTTGGTGAAGCCCGCCTCGACGAGCGGGAACACCGCGCCACGGGCGGCCGCGGCCTGCTGGCCGGGTCGGTGGTCGCCCAGGTCGTCGACGTTGACGCCGAGTGCCACCACCGCGCCCTGCGCCGCCGCCACCGGGGCGAGCACGTCCATGAGCGCGTCCTTGCAGTGGAAGCAGCGGTCGGCGTCGTTGCGTCGGTAGGCGACACGTTCCAGCTCGTCGGTGTGCAGCTCCGCCCAGCGCAGGCCCCAGGCGGCGGCGAGCGAGGCGCAGGCGTCGCGCTCGTCGCGGGGCAGCGACGGCGACACGGCGGTCACGGCCAGCGCCCGCTCGGGCCCGAGGGTGTCGTGGGCCATCCAGGCCAGGAAGGCCGAGTCGGCGCCGCCGCTGAAGGCCACGGCCACCCGGCCCAGGGTCCGCAGCCGGGCGCGCAGCGCGTCGAGATGGCCTGAGGCCGGCGCCGCGGACCGAGGTGCGCTCACGCGTCCGGCACCAGGCCGACCTGCGCCAGGACGTCCTCGATCGGCGCCACCATGCCGGCGTAGAACGGCCCGAAGTCTGCGTACAGCGCCGAGGCCCGGTCGAAGCGCATCGTGTACACGACCTCTTTGAGGTCGTCGGGGCGCTGGGCGAACAGGGTCACCCCCCACTCGAAGTCGTCGATGCCGGTGGACCCGGTGACCACCTGCAGCACCCGGCCCGCGAAGGTGCGACCGGAGGCGCCGTGCTCGTACATGAGCTCCTTGCGGTCGTCGTAGGGCAGCGTGAACCAGTTGTTGGTCGCCTCCCGCCGCTTGGACATCGGGTAGAAGCACCAGGCGTGCTTGCCCTCGGGAGGGAGCTGCGGGTAGAGCCGGGCCTGCCTCATGGCATCGGGCACGCCCTGGGCGTACTCGCTGATCTCGGTGAGCGAGACGTAGCTGTCGGCGATGTCCAGGCCGGCGAGCTGGAGGTCGGCCTGGAGGCGGCGGAGCCGCCACAGATCCGGGCCCAGCGCCATGATGGCCAGATCGGCCTTGTGCCCCAGGACGGCGACCGCGATCACCTGGAGGCCGTCGGCCTCGGCGGCCTTCGTGGCGGCGACGATCTCGGCGGGGTCGGCGAGCGGGGTGAGCCGGCAGAACAGGTGCAGCACGCCCCAGCCGACGGACGGTTCCATGGGCTCGATCACCGGGTCAGTCTACGGGCGCCGCCGGCCGGCGACCCAGCCGCAGGCGTCGGCTCGCGGGCGCTCAGTCGTCCTGCGGCGCCGACTCCGGCATCTCGAACAGGGGCTGGCGGATGAACTCGATCTGGATGCCGTCGGGGTCCTTGAAGTAGACGGACTCCTCCACGCCGCGGTCCGGGCCGATGTAGTCGACCCCCGCACCGGCGAGGCGGGCCTTCAGCTCCTCGAAGCGCTCGGGGGTGACCGAGAGGGCCACGTGCTGCACCCCGCCGAGGCCCTCGGGGACCGGCTCGAGGCCCAGCTCCGGGAAGTCGAAGAAGGCGAGCAGGTTGCGGTTGCCGATGTCGAAGAAGAAGTGGCTGCCGCCGGGGTAGTCGCGGTTCTCGAACAGCTCCACGAGCGGGAAGCCGAGCAGGTCCTGGTAGAAGCAGATGGTGCGCTCGACATCGGCGCAGATCAGCGCCAGGTGGTGGACACCGCCGGCGGTGGACACACCCCGTTCCTCGGGTGGTCGCAGGTGCCGGTCGCGCAGCTCGGCCCGCTGCCGGCGCAGCTCGCCCCGTCGGGCCTCGTCGACCTCTGCCATGGATCCCCCTCGGACTCGTCGGTGGTCACGCCCGTTCCAGCGTGACGAGGGCGTTGTAGTCGGGCACCTTGGAGCGGGGCTCGCGTCGGTCGGGACCCGCACCGAGCAGCACGTTGCCTTCCGGCCAGTGGACCTGCAGCGTGCGCGACGGCAACCGGACCAACTTGAGTCGGCCCTCCAGCATTCCGGTCTCGGAGCGCAGCACGACCCGGTCCCCCGCCCCCAGGCCGAGGGCGCGGGCGTCGGCCTCGTCGATGTAGACCGCGTCGCGGCCGGCGCCGGTGAGCGGATCGGTCTCGGCCAGCACCATGGAATTGAACTGCTTGCCCCGCCGGGTGGCAACGCTGAACATGCCCTCGGGCACCTCGGGCCGGGGCGTGGTCAGCGCGCTGAAGCGGCCCCGCTCGTCGGGCAGGCCCTCGAAGCGCCCGCCGGCGCACAGGTGCCGGCCACCCCACTGGACCTGGTCCCCGGTGTCGGCCAGGGACTCGATGCCGCGGTAGGCGGGGACGACCGCCGCGATCTCGGCCCGCAGGGCCCGATTGTCCGACCAGGCGAAGCGGTCGGCCAGGTCCGGACGGGCCCGACGGGCCACCTCTGCGAACAGCCGCCACTCGCTCGCGGCCTCCGCCACACGGCGGGGGAGCTGGGGCGAGAACACGATGCGACGCTCGGTGGTGGTCTCGGTCCCGCCACCCTCCTGCTCGTAGCGGGTGCGCACCGGCAGCACCAGCACGTCGTCGCCGTCCACCAGCATCTGGGTGCTGAGCACGATGTCCTGGTGGACCCGCAGCGGCACCCGCTGCAGCGCCTGCTCGACGCGGTCGGGGTCGGGCAGCACCTCGAGGAAGTTGCCGCCCGAGAGCCACAGCACGTCGAGCTCGCCCCGCTCGGCCGCCTCCACCATCTCCGGCGCGGTGAGCCCCGGTCGGTCCGGCACCGGGAACCCCCACTGCTCGGCCAGGCGAGCCGCGTGCTCGGGGTTCACCTCGAGACCGCCCGGCAGCGCCGAGGCGTAGGCCCCCATCTCGGCGCCGCCCTGCACGCCCGAGTGGCCCCGAAGCGGCATGAGACCGGCGCCGTCGCGGCCGACGTTGCCCCGCGCCAGGGCCACGTTCACGATGGCCTGCACGCCCTCGACGGCGTGGCGGTGCTGGGTGACGCCCATCGACCACAACAAGATGGCGGCGCCGGCGGCGGCGTAGAGGTCCACGAAGGCGTCCAGGCGCTCCTCGTCGAGGCCGGCCTCGCGCAGCAGGTCGTCGAGGGGCTGCTCGGCCAGGGTCGCCACCAGCTCGTCGAACCCGCTGGTGTGCGCCTCGACGAAGGCCCGGTCGACGGCGCCGCGCTCGACCAGGCGCTTCAGCACGGCGTTGGCGAAGGCCACGTCGCCGCCGGGGCGCACCGGCACGTGCAGGTCGCAGATCTTCGTGCCGAACAGCGCCGACTCGGCGTTGGAGGGCACCCAGTACCGCTCCAGGCCGGGCTCGAGGTACGGGTTCACCACCACGACCCTGGCCCCGCGCCGCTTGGCGAGGTACAGGTACTTCATGAACACCGGCTGGTTGTTGGCCGGGTTCGCGCCCCAGATCACGATCAGGTCGCTCTCGAGCACGTCGGTGAGCGAGCAGGTGGTGGCGGCCACCCCGATGGTCTGCTTGAGCGCCACCGTCGACGGGGCGTGACACACCCGGGCCGCGGAGTCGACGCCGGCGATGCCCAGGGCACGGGCTGCCTTGCCGGCGACGTAGTAGGTCTCGTTGGTGAGCCCCCGACTGGTCAGGTAGAGCGCGCTGCGCTCACCCCCGGCGGCGCGCAGGCCCTCGACGAGCACCTCCAGCGCCTCGGTCCAGGAGATGCGGCGGAACCCCTCGTCGCCCCGGCGACGACGCAGCGGATGCCCCAACCGGCCGAGCGATCGGAGCTGCTCGCTCGAGTGGCCCCGCAGCGCCGCCACGTCGGACACCACGAGCGGGTCGAACACGTCGGCGGTGTTCAGCTCCAGCAGGCGCAGGCGGGTCGTGCACAGGTGCACGCCGTCGATGGTCCAGTCGTGCAGGCCGGCCACGCCGAGGGCGCAGCCGTCGCACACCCCGCGGGTGAGCACCTCCCAGGCGTAGCGGGGGTGGGCCCGGTTCTCCCACGCGGCGATGGCCATCTCCCGGTAGTGGTGCGGCTTCTGCTGGCCCACACCGTTGGGTGCCCACCCGGCCCACAGCTCGGGGCGCACCGGGAGCCGCCGGCCCACCCTGCTCACGATCCGGCCTCCACCAGCCGCTCGGGGGCGTACACGTTCAGCCGACCCAGCCGCACGAAGCCCGCCAGCACCAGGTTGGCCCGTCGGGCCACCTCGACCGCCAGCGCCGACGGCGCGCTCACCGCCACCAGGGTGCCGAACCCGGCAGCCCACGCCTTCTGCACCATCTCGAACGACGCCCGCCCGCTGACGTACAGCCCGAGGTCCGAGGCGGGCAGCGCACCGTCCAGCAGGAGGCGACCGACCACCTTGTCCACGGCGTTGTGCCGCCCGATGTCCTCGCGCACGACGAGCGGCTCGCCGTCGCCGTCGAAGGCAGCGGCGGCGTGGACCGCGCCCGTGGCGGCGAACAGCGGTTGGCGGTCCAGCAGACGCTCGGGCAGGGACGCCAGCAGGCCGAGCGGGAAGGTCCGGTCCACCACCAGCGGGTCCAGGCGCTCGGTGAGGGCATCGATGGCGTCGGCTCCGCACACGCCGCACGACGACGACGTCGGGCCCAGGCGCGGGGTGGGCGTGGGCGCCCGACCGCCGGTGTCCACGCTGACGACGTTGAAGGCGGTGTCGACGGCAGCACCGGCGCCGCAGTACCGACACGTCTGCACGGCCGCGCCGCCCAGCAGCCCTTCGGTGAAGCAGAACCCGGCTGCGAGCTCGAAGTCGTGGCCGGGCGTGCGCATGGTGGTGGCGACCCGGACGCCGTCGAGGTGGACGGTGAGCGGTTCCTCCACGATCAGCTCGTCGGGACTGCGGCGGAGCACGCCGTCGTCGAAGCGCGTCGTGAGCACCTTGGCGGTGCGACCCCGGGCCATGACCGTGCAGGCTACCGGCGTCGGTCAGGCCCGGGTCCGGCGCAGCTCCGCCTCGAGGTGCCACTGCAGCGGCTGACCCACCGCGGCCATCTCGAGGGTGTAGCGCAGCAGGTCGCCATCGAGCGTGAACCGGCGGACCACCTCGGTCACCGCCTTCGCCGTCGGCGCGCCGGCCACGAGCACGGGACGCAACGCCAGCTCCCGCCCGTCGAACGTGCCGGTGTGGATCTCGACGATGCCCGACGGCTGGGACACCACCAGCTCGACCGGCACGACGCCGGCAGCGGCCTCCCCCACGACCCGCAGGTAGCCGGACTCCACGTGCAGCGGTGCGCCCGAGCCGGCGGCACGGGTGCGCTGGGAGTAGGCGAGGAAGGGCTTGCCGGCCTGGGTCAGCTCGACGCGCTCGGTGTAGTCGAAGGGCTCGATGGTCGGGTAGCCGCCGTGACCGGCGCCGACCCAGACGCCCAGCAGGCCGGCGAGCGGCGCGACGAGCGGGTGCGGCGGTGGCGACGGCAGAGGCTCGGCCATGCGCGCACCGTAGCCCGCCGGGGCGGGACGCTTGCAGGTGCCCCACGACACCGGGAAGGCTCTCGCCGTGTCGTGCGCTGCCACCGTCGCCCACCCTGCCCCCGACGCCCGCCGCGACCTGCTCGCACCCGGTGCGTCATGAGCCGGGCACGTCGCCCGCTGGGCGCCGCCCGCGACCGGGCGCGACGGTGGCTGCGGCCGCGGCTCGAGGCGATGCTGGAGCTCCCGGTGCTGCAAGAGCAGGTCGACGGGGTGCAGGGGCAGTTGCAGCTGCTGAGCCAGGCCCACGACACCACCCGCAAGGTGGCCGACCACGCCGTGGCCACCGTCGAGGAGACCCACCATCGCGCCGAGCTGACCGCAGCGCTGGCCGAGCGCACCGCGCACGAGCTGCAGATCGTGGGCGAGATCCTGTCGACGCTGCACGACCACCATGCGCGGCTGACCGAGCTGGAACGCGTCGCGGCCGTCGCCACCGTCACGCAGTGGGTCCTGGCCGCCGACGTGCCCGAGGACCTGCAGATCTCGGTGGTGATGCCCACCTACAACCGGTCGCACCTGGTGGGGCGGGCCATCGCATCGGTCACGTCCCAGCCGTACGCCAACTGGGAGCTGCTGGTCGTCGACGACGGCAGCACCGACACCACACCCGAGGTGCTGGCCGCCTACGACGACCCCCGCATCCGGGTGCTCACCGGGTCCCACGCCGGGTGCTGCGCGGCGCGCAACCGGGCGCTGGCCGCCGCCACCGGCGACGTCGTGGCGTACCTCGACGACGACAACGTCCTCGGCCCGGTGTGGCTGAAGGCCGTCGCCTGGGCGTTCCGCCAACGACCGGACACCGACGTGCTCTACGGCGCCCGCATCATCGAGGACCGTGACGAGCTCCATGCGTCTGGTCCCGGCCAACTGCCCTGGACGCACGTCGAGCCCTACGACCGAGCCACCCTGGAGCAGGGCAACATCGCGGACATGGGCGTGCTCGCCCACCGGGCCGGCCTCGCCGAGGCGACCTTCGACGAGTCGCTCAGCTCCCTGGGCGACTGGGACCTGCTGCTGCGACTGACCCGGGAGCGCCCGCCGCTCGAGCTGCCCGTCGTCGCCGTGCACTACACGACGAGCGGTGCACGGATCACCGACCTCCAGGACCGACAGGGCGAGTCGGCCCGCATCCGGGCCAAGGTCGCGGCGGCAGCGGCCCGGCCGGGAGCGCCGGCCGGAGGACCAGGACCGACCGGACCGGAGGGGTGAACGCGTGTGGGGCACCCCGCAGGGCGCCCCACACACCGTCCCGTTCGGGGAGGATCAGAAGTCGTCCATGCCACCGGGCATGGCGGGCGCCTTCTCCTCCGGCTTGTCCGCGATCACGGCCTCGGTGGTGAGGAAGAGGGCCGCGATGGACGCTGCGTTCTGCAGCGCCGATCGGGTCACCTTGGCGGCATCGATGATGCCGGCCTTGACCAGGTCCTCGTACTCGCCGGTAGCGGCGTTGTAGCCCTCCGAGGCGGCGTCGAGACCCCGCACCCGCTCCACGACGACGCCACCCTCGGCGCCGGCGTTGGTGGCGATCTGCTTCAAGGGCTCCTCCAGCGAGTGGGCCACGATGCGAGCACCGGTGGCCTCGTCGGCGGGGAGGTCCTTGGCGAGGTCGCGGACCTTGGCCTGGGCCCGCAGCAGCGTCACGCCGCCGCCGGCCACGACACCCTCCTCGATGGCTGCCTTGGTGGTGCTGACCGCATCCTCGATGCGGTGCTTCTTCTCCTTGAGCTCCACCTCGGTGGCGGCACCGACCTTCAGCACGGCCACGCCGCCCGACAGCTTGGCGAGACGCTCCTGGAGCTTCTCGCGGTCGTAGTCGGAGTCGGTCTTGTCGATCTCAGACTTGATCTGGTTGATGCGGCCCTGGATGTCCTCGTCGGTGCCGGCACCTTCGACGACGGTGGTCTCGTCCTTGGTGACCACGATCTTGCGGGCCTGGCCGAGCAGGTCGAGGGTGGTGTTCTCGAGCTTGAGGCCGACCTCCTCGGTGATGACCTGCCCGCCGGTGAGGATGGCCATGTCCTGCAGCATCGCCTTGCGACGCTCGCCGAAGCCGGGGGCCTTGACGGCGACCGAGTTGAAGGTGCCGCGGATCTTGTTCACCACGAGGGTGGCGAGCGCCTCGCCCTCGATGTCCTCGGCGATGATCACCAGCGGCTTGCCGGCCTGCATGACCTTCTCGAGCACCGGGACGAGGTCGCGCACGGCGGTGATCTTGGAGCCCACGAACAGCACGTAGGGGTTCTCGAGCACGGCTTCCATGCGCTCGGCATCGGTCACGAAGTAGGGCGAGATGTAGCCCTTGTCGAAGCGCATGCCCTCGACCAGGTCCATCTCCATGCCGAAGGTCTGCGACTCCTCGACGGTGATGACGCCGTCCTTGCCCACCTTGTCGATGGCCTCGGCGATCATCTCGCCGATCTCCGGGTCGGCGGCCGAGATGCCTGCCACCTGGGAGATCTGCGACTTGTCCTCCACGTCCACGGCGAAGCTCTTGATGGCCTCGACGGCGGCCTCCACGGCCTGCTCGATGCCGCGCTTGACCGACATGGGGTTGGCACCGGCGGCCACGTTGCGCAGGCCCTCGCGCACCATCGACCAGGCGAGCACCGTGGCGGTGGTGGTGCCGTCACCGGCGACGTCGTCGGTCTTCTTGGCGACCTCCTTGACCAGCTCGGCCCCGATCTTCTCGTAGGGGTCCTCGAGCTCGATCTCCTTGGCGATGGACACGCCGTCGTTGGTGATCGTCGGCGCTCCCCACTTCTTGTCCAGCACGACGTTGCGGCCCTTCGGCCCCAGGGTCACGCGGACGGCATCAGCGAGCTGGTTCATGCCCCGTTCGAGGGCCCGGCGGGCCTGCTCGTCGAACTCGATGATCTTCGGCATCGATTCCTCCGTTGTCGTGACGCCAGTTCACCACTGGCCGTCAGCACTCTCAGCTGGTGTCTGCTAGCACTCTCAAGGTGCGAGTGCTAACAGACTCGCAGACGAGCCGGGGAATCGCAACCTCCGCACGGACAAATCCTGCCCGACGGCCCCCGAACGAGCCGATGGCCGGCCGATCGACCCGCCAGTCGATCAGCCGGCCAGCCCGGCCTGGTTCCCGCCGTCGATCCGCTGGGATCTGGGAGCCGCTTCCTCTCCGTTATCGTCGGCGACCGGCGCGAACTGCACCGGCACGTCCCCGGAAGCCCGAAATTGAATCGAACGGCCCACCCACGAACCGACACTGCGTGGGCGTGCCCCGGAGGCGGCCACACATCGTGGCCACGGCGCCGGACCGACCGGTGCGGCTCGGACGGACCCGACCCGGGTGCCGGTCAGCCGCCGGCGACGGCCTGCATGATCGAGAGGGTGCCGCCGTCGGGGACCGGGGTGGCCAGACCGTCCAGGAAGCGCACGTCGTCGTCGTCGACGAACAGGTTCACGTAGCGCACGAGCTTGCCCTCGTCGTCGAGCAGCTTGTCCTTGAACCCCGGGTGCGCGCCATCGAGGGCGTCGAGCACCCCGCCGACGGTGGCGCCCTCCACGGTCACCTGGGACTGGCCGCCGGTCATGGTGCGGAACACGGGTGGCACGCGCACGGTCACGCTCATCGGGGGGAACCTCGCTCTCCGTTCTGGTGGACGCCGATCGTACCGGCGCGGTTGTCCCATGCCGCCACCCGCCGCGTAACCTGAACGTGCTTGTCCGGGCACTGCCCCACAGCGAGAGCCGACCCAGCCATGACCACGACGTCGATATCCACCTTCGTCGCCGACACGTTCGACCTCGACCGGCTGATCGCCGCCAAGGCCGACACCACCGTGTCGGTGTGCCTTCCCGCCCGCAACGAGGAACCCACGGTGGGCGCCATCGTGGCGACGATCCACGACCGGCTGGTCTCCGGCTGCGCGCTCGTGGACGAGATCGTCGTGGTGGACGACCACTCCGAGGACCGGACCGCCGACGTGGCCTCCGAGGCCGGCGCCAAGGTGCTGCGAGCCGAGGAGATCCTGCCGGAGTACGGCGAGGGCCACGGCAAGGGCGAGGCCATGTGGAAGTCGCTGTTCGCCTCCAGCGGGGACGTCGTGCTGTGGTGCGACGCCGACATCCGCAACTTCGACGTGCACTTCGTGACCGGGCTGCTGGGCCCCCTCCTGCTGCACCCGGAGGTGGTGTTCGTCAAAGGCTTCTACCACCGACCGCTGGAGGGGTCGACCGACCGGGGCGGTCGGGTCACCGAGCTGCTGGCTCGGCCCGTGCTCTCGCTGCTGTTCCCCGGCCTGGCCACCGTGGTGCAGCCCCTCGCCGGCGAGTACGGCGGGCGCCGCTCGGCGCTCGAGCAGGTGCCCTTCGTGCGCGGCTACGGCGTGGACATCGCGCTCCTCATCGACATCGCGGACCGGTTCGGGGTGCAGGCCCTGGCCCAGGTGGACCTGGGCGTGCGCATCCACCGCAACCGGCCGCTCGACGAGCTCTCGCCCCAGGCCACGGCAGTGCTCCAGGCGGCGTTGCGACGAGCCGACCCGGAGCTGGTGTCGGCCTGTGCCGCCCTGGTGCGGCCCGAGGGGACCGTGGTCCACATCGACGGGAGTGAACGACCGGCGCTGCTCGACGTGCCGTCGTACCGCAACCGACCTTGAGGATCACGACGAGTGCCCCGCTCACCCTCAAGGCGGACCGGGCACGGGCCGATGGAGTTCCTGGGTCGTTCGACCCAGGAACACGACTCCGAGTGGTCCGTTCGGCCCACGTCGAGCCAGGAGGGCCCATGGCCGACACCCGCACGTCCCGCCTGGCCGAGCTCGTCGCCGAGCTGACCGGGTGCGCGCCCGGCGGCGCCCTGCACGCCGTCAGGGAGCACGACGACGCCCCCGATGCGCTCGAGGTCGTGGCGCGGGCGATGGTGCTGGTCGACCAACCCCCGCCGGCGGAGCTGCGACCCACCGGCTACGTGCGCCAGGACGGGGTCGGGCTGGCACACCACGGATCGCTGCGCCGCTGGGAACGCACCGTGCACCCACCCGACACGATCCTGCTGGAGGACTGAGCACCCGCCTCGGGCCGCTCCGCCGTCAGGCGTCAGGCGTCAGGCGTCAGGCGTGCACGGGGGGCCGGTGGTGCGCCCACGGCGCGGCCCGCTCGAGCTGGGCGGCCAGGGCCAACAGGAGGTCCTCCCGGCCGTAGGGCGCCACGAGCTGCACGCCGACGGGCAGGCCGTCGTGCCAGCCCAGCGGCAGCGAGATCGCCGGTTGGCCGGTGGCGTTGAACGGCGCGGTGAACTGCACCAGGGCGGCCGACCGGAGCAGCCCCCGCAGCGGATCGTCCGCCGTGGCGCGGAACGCCCCCAGCTCCGGTGGCGGCTCGGGGATGGTCGGCGTCACGAGGATGTCGAAGCCGTCGGCCCACCACGCCGCCACCCGGCGGGTGAAGCGATGGCAGAACACGAGCGCCTCGAGGTACTGCACCCCGCTCACCGCACGGCCCATCTCGCCCAGCGTCCACGTGCCCGCCTCGACGCCGGCGGGGCCGACCGGTGCACCGCTGAGCCGGCCCAGCTCGTCGAGGTCGGTCGCGACCCAGGTGGCGTACAGGTTGATGAACTGCGCCGTGAACTCGGCGACGGCTCCGGCATCCGCGAGCGCCTCGGGCCGGTCGTCGGCCACCCGGTGGCCCAGGGACTCGAGCTGCCGCAGGGTGTCGAGCACGGCCGCCTCGCACGCCGGGTGCACCGCAACCGACGGGTCGGCGGCGGCGGTGAGGAACCCGACGCGCAGCGGAGGCGGATCCGACACCAGCTCCTCGACGTAGGGCCGCGCCGGGGCCGGCGCCGTGTAGGGATCGCCCGGCATCCAGCCGTGCACGGCATCGAGCACGGTCGCGGTGTCGCGCACCGAGCGGCTGACCACGAGACGGCTCACGAACCCGGCCCACGCCTCACCCAGCTCGGGCCCGAGGGAGTGCCGGCCGCGACTGGGCTTGAGCCCGACGAGGCCGCACTCGCTCGCCGGGATGCGGATGGAGCCGCCGCCGTCGCCGGCGTGGCCGATCGGCACCAGACCCGCCGCCACCGCGGCTGCGGAGCCACCGCTGGAGCCGCCGGTGGAGTGTCCGAGGTTCCACGGGTTGCACGTCGGGCCGTAGGCCTCGGGCTCCGTGGTGGGCTGCAGGCCCAGCTCCGGGGTGTTCGTCCGACCGATGACCACGAGTCCGGCCTCGCGGAAGCGCCGGGTGAGGTTGCTGTCGTGCGGCGCGCGCCACCCGAGATCCCGGAGGTGGCGGGTGCCGGCGTGGTACGGCTCGTCGCCCAGGTAGCCGTCGAGGTCCTTGAGCACGAAGGGCACGCCCCGCAGCGGCCCGTCCGGCAGCGGCTCCGACGCCTCGCTCCGGGCGCGCTCGAACCGCTCGTGGATGACGGCGTTGAGCTGCGGGTTCAGTCGCTCGACGCGGGCGATGGCCGCGTCGACGAGCTCCGACGGGCTGACCTCGCCGGCGCGCACCAGCGCCGCCTGGGCCACGGCGTCGAGCGTGGTGAGTTCGTCGGTCATGCCCGCTGTCCCTCCCCCGGGTTCCTCGGGGCGCATGCTACGTGCACGCGCCCCGGCGTGACCCCGACGACCGGACGGGATCGCCGCGGCGCGCGACGCACGCCCGGTCCGTAGCATGGCCACGTGGACGACGAACGACCCTCGATGCCGCTGAGCCTGGTGGTGTTCATCGGGATCCTGGCCGTCATCGGGCTGATCTCGGTGTTCGGCTGGGTGGCCGGCGCCATCGCGGGCCTCATCCGTCTCGTGGTGGTGATCGGGCTCGTCGCCCTGGCCGTGGTGGTCGTGCGCGCCGTCATGCGCCGCTGAGGCGCTCCACCACGACGGCTTCGATGCAGTCCAGCGTGTCGACCATCGACCGCTCCCGCCCGAACCGCTCCACCAGCGCCACCGCGGGTACCCGGTCGCCGACCTCGTCGAAGACCTCACCCGCGACGGCCAGCACGGGCACGCCCAGCTCGCCGGCCAGCTCCGCCACCCCACCCACGACCTTGCCGTCGAAGCTCTCCCGGTCGAGGAAGCCCTCCCCGGTCACGACCAGGTCGGCGCCCTCGAGGAGTTCGGCCAGGTGCACCTCGTCGGCGACGACCTCGAACCCCGGCTCGAGGTCGGCCCCGGCCGCCGCGAGCCCCCCGGCAAGGCCGCCGGCGGCGCCGGCTCCCTCCAGATCCCGCACGTCGAGGCCGTACTCCTCCAGATAGGTCTGTGCCAGGCGCTCGAGGCGTCGGCGCAGCAGCGCCACCTGCGCAGAGCTGGCACCCTTCTGGGGGGCGAACACCTCGGCCGCGTCGACGAAGCCGAGGCGCACGTCGCAGGCCACCACCAACTCGACGGCCCGGAGGCGCTGCAACGGGTACAACGCCCGCAGCGCGCCGAGGCCGCCGTCGGTCGTGGCCGAGCCGCCCACCCCCACCACGATCCGACGGGCGCCTGCCTCGAAGGCCGCCGCGATCAGCTCGCCGGTGCCGTAGGTCGTGGCCGCGACCGGATCGTTGCCCTCGGCTCCTCCCACGAGGGCCAGCCCGGACGCCCGGGCCATCTCGATCACCGCCCGACCCCTCGAGAGCCGCCAGGGCGCCTCGACCGGGTCGCCGAGCGGTCCGGTCACCCACGTCCGCCTGTTGGCCCCGCCGAGCGCCTCCAAGGTGCCCTCCCCGCCGTCGGCCATGGGCACGACGGTGCAGGTCGCCCCGACCGCCGCCGCGGCCCGGGCGACGGCCTCACCCACCTGCGCGGCCGTGGCCGTGCCGCGGAACTTGTCTGGGGCGGCGACGATGTGCACCCGACCATGGTGCCCGCGATCCGTGCTCGTGCCACGGCAACGCAGCGGTTAGCGTCGTGACATGCCGGCCGGTGACCTTCTCCAGGCAGGTGCGGCACCCGAGCGACCCGTGGTGCTGGTGTCGAACCGCGGACCGCTGACCTTCCGAACCGACGCAGGGGGGAACCTCGTCGGCCACCGTGGCGCGGGAGGGCTGGTGTCGGGCATCGGTTCGCTCGTGCGCGACGGCGCCAGCCGGTGGATCGCAGCCGCCATGACCGACGGCGACCGCCAGATGGCCCGGTCGGGCACCGTCGAGGCCCATGGCTTCCGGGTCGACCTGCTGGACATCGACCCCGAGACCTACCGCCTGGCCTACGACGTCGTGAGCAACGCCACGCTGTGGTTCGTGCACCACGGGTTGTTCGACCTCCCCCGCCGGCCGTCGTTCGACCAGGCCTGGTTCGAGGCCTGGACGGCGTTCCGGTCGGTCAACCTGACCTTCGCGCGGGCCGTCGCGGCGCGGGCGCCGGCGGACGCCGCCGTGCTGGTGCAGGACTACCACCTCCCGCTGCTGGCACCCCTGCTGCGCACGGCCCGTCCCGACCTGCGCACCGTGCACTTCTCCCACACCCCCTTCGCGGGCCCGGAGCTGTTCGCCACGCTGCCCGACGAGGTGCGGCGGGTCCTGCTGAGCGGCATGGCGGACCACCATGCCTGCGGGTTCCACACGCGGCGCTGGGAGCGGCACTTCCGGGCCGACTGCGCCGAGTTCGTCGATCGTGCTCCCTCGACCTTCGTGGCGCCGCTGGCACCCGAACCCGACGTCGTGCGGTCCGAGGCGTCGAGCGCGGCGGCGACGGCGGCGCTGGCGTCGTTCGACGACCACATCGGCGAGCGCCAGGTGATCGTGCGCGTCGACCGCATCGAGCTGTCGAAGAACCAGCTGCGGGGCTTCCTGGCCTTCGACGAGCTCCTGGCGCGCCATCCGAGCTGGCGCGGGCGAGTGGTGTTCGCGGCCTTCCTGTACCCCAGTCGCGAGAGCCTGGCGGAGTACCAGCGCTACCGCGAGGAGCTCGACCGCCTCGTCGCCCGCATCAACGCACGATGGGGGACGCCGGAGTGGCAGCCGATCCTGCTCGACACCTCCGACGACTATCCCCGCTCCCTGGCCGGGCTGCGCCGCTACGACGTGCTCCTGGTCAACTCGCTCACCGACGGGCTGAACCTGGTCGCCAAGGAAGGTCCGCTCGTCAACGAGCGGGACGGCACCGTGCTGCTGAGCCCCGGTACCGGTGCCTGGGAGGAGCTGCACGACCACGTCCTCACCGTGCATCCCTTCGACATCTCCGGCACCGCGGACGCCCTCGCACAGGCGCTCGCCCTGTCGCCGGCCGAGCGGGCACGGCGGGCGGCGACGCTGCGCGCCCTCGTCGAGCAGCGGCGGCCCGCGGACTGGCTCGCGGACCAGCTCGCTGCCGCAGGCTGACGCCGCGTTCAGACCGGTGGCAGCGGCTGGAGGTCGCGCAACAGCCCGGCGACGCCAGCGGGGCCGTCGACGACCACGTCGGCACGCGCCATCAGCTCGGGCGCGGCCTCTTCGCTGCGCACGCCCACCCGGCAGACGCCGACGCCCTTGTCCTCGAGCAGGTCCAGCGCATCGAAGGCGGGCAGATCGCCCTCGTCGTCGCCGACGAACAGCACGGCGCCCACGTCGGCGACGTGATCGAGGATGGTCGTGCCCTTGTCGGCCCGGATCGGCGGGTGCAACTCCACCGACATGCGGGCCGGGCGCATCACCAGCCCCGAGCGGGCGGCCTGCTCCTCGGCCCAGGACCGCACGGCCCGGGCGAGGGACGGATCGCCGCGGTAGTGCAGGGTGAGGGACAGGCCCTTGCTCTCGACACCCATGCCGGCGGGCCCGCGGGCGCTCGCGCAGGAGGCCACGTCGTCGACGACCTCCCGCCAGACCCCCCCGAGGGGGTGGTCGTAGGACCGACCCCGATGGCGCAGCTCGAGGCCGTAGAGCCCGGCGAGCAGGACGTCGTCGCCGAAGAACCGGCTCATGAACCCCACTGGACGCCCCGAGAGCACGCCGACACAGCGGTAGGACCCGGCCAACGCCTGCAGGGTGTCCGCGATGCCCCGTACCGGTCTGGCGCGGCGGGGCTCGGCCACGATCTCGGCGAGGGTTCCGTCGAAGTCGGCGAACACTGCGGAGGCCGCCGGGTCCGCCCGCATCATCGAGATCGCCGCCTTCCGAGCACGCCGCCCGCTCACGACGTGAGGGTACCGTCCCGCGAGCACGGTCCGCGCCACCGACCCGGCGGTGCGTCACACTCCGTTCAGGTGCCGAGAACGCCGCAGGACGGGTTCACGAGACCAGGTCGGAACCGATCACCACCACGATCGCAGCCGACGCGATGTCGTCGTCGCTGAGGTCCTGGGAACTGATCGGAACCGGCGAGGGCATCTCCTGGACCGCGGTCTCGTCGAGACCCAGGAGCTCGGCGAGGGCGACGGCTTCCGGCCGGCGGTCAGCGGCGTGGTAGACGACCGACGTGGACGTGGTGGCGGCGTTGGCCGTGCCCACCACCTGGTAGCCGCCGGTGGTCAGCTCGTCGGCGAACTGGCCGGCCACGCCCGTCGTGCCCGAGCCGTTGGCGACGATCACGGGCAGGTCCGCCGGCGCGACCGTCGTGGCGTCCGGGGAGGTGGGGGTGGTCGACTCCTCGGGGGTGGTCACGGTGGGCGGCGCGTCGCGGTCGACCGTCGTGGTGGTCGACTCGCTGGCGCCGGCGCTGGTGGTGGTCGTCGTCGTGGTGGTGGAGCCGGCGGCCACGAGGCCGTCCTCCTCGTCGAAGCCCCGGAACAGGAAGATGGCGCCGATGAGCACGGCGATGGCGATCACCACGGCCGCCTTCACGGTCGACTCCGCGTCCTCCCCGGGCGGTTCGGCCGGGGCACGACCGCCCGGCTCGCGACCCGCGGGCGGGGACTTCGGGGCGCCGGACGAGGGGCGATCGGCGCTGCCGATCCTGCGCACCGGACGGGCATCGGACGACTGGTCGCTCACGAGGGGACCCTCGTCGAGCGGGCCGCGGGCCTGGGCTCGTCCCGCCGGGACGCCTCGACGTCCAGGACGGCTCGATCACGATCGGTGAGCTCCATGGCTGGGAAGCCTGGCCCACAGGGGTGGTGGATGCAAGGACCCCCCATCAGGGGTGGGCCCGGCCGCGGCGCCATCGAGCGGTGGGTGTGGAGCCGTGGTGGTGGACGACGCAGGAGGCGGTGCGGGTGCCGTGGTCGACGCCGGACCCAGCGGCCGGGCGCGGTCGGGGGGCCCACCCGAGGCCCGGCGCTAACCTGCGTCGATGTCCCGTTCGGGCCGGCGCGGCCCGAACGGATGACGGCTCGACCATCGGTCGTCGACGCCCGAGTAGCTCAATCGGTAGAGCACCTGTCTTGTAAACAGGGGGTTCGGGGTTCGAGTCCCCGCTCGGGCTCCCCGCCCGGCCCGAGCCGAACGGCCGGACCCGGTCGGCACTACCCGCCGAACACCCAACTCAGCGGCTCGGCACCGGCGGCGTAGAACACCTCGGCCACCGGCGTGCCCGCCGCCACCTCGAAGCTCACCCAACCCCGGATGCAGGATCCGGCGGGCACGTCGGCCTGGTCGGGCAGCGCGGGCTCCACCGGTTGGTCCGCCGACCAGGACGAGACGACGGCACCGTCCGCGACCCGGACGGTGACGAGTCCGCCGCCGCCCTGCACCGGCTCCGACGCCGGCGCGCAGACCTCGACGTCCACTGCGGCCAGGGTCCGGCCGTCGAGCACCGGAGCCGCCGGTGGACGCGTGGGCGCGGCGGGGAACGCCACGGCGTGGACGGTGACGGTGCCACCACCCGGGAGCTGACGCGCTTCGCCCAGCAGGCCCGACACCGCGGTGTCCTCCCCGGTTGCGTCCGCTGCACCGCCGTCCGCCGTCGTGCCCGGACCCGAGGACCCCCCCGTCGATCCGGGTGACTCGAGGAACGACGCGCACTCGTCGATGACCCGACTCGGCTCCGCATCGCCCTCGAGCGTGGTCTCCGCGCTCGTACCGAACAGCCACAGCAGGGTCTCGATCCGGGGCAGGCCGGCGAGGTCGACGTCGTAGCGCAGTTCGCTTCCCTCGACGGTGACCGGTACCAGCAGCGGGGTCTCGCGCTGACGCCCGTCGGCAAGGGTGAGCACGGTCAACGCCCACGCCCCCGACTCGCCCCGCCCGACGCGCAGCTCGAAGCTCTGCTGGGGGGCGAGGCCGAGGTCGCCCTGGCCCACGACGAACAGCGGTCGGACCAACTGGTCGATGTCCCCGGCGGTCACGAACCGCACCGCCAGCACATCGTCCTCGACACGGGCCGACGCCTCGACGAGGTCCGCACCGGCAGGCTCCGACGACCCGCCGGCGGCCTTCACGTCCGCGCTGAGATCGCCGGTCGGGTCGGTGCAGGCGTCCCCGAGCTGGCTCGGTGCCAGCGTCCCGCCGAGCTGGGGCGACGCGCCGCCGCCGTCACCGGCGTCGCTGCACCCCACCCCGACGGCGAGGGCCACCACGGCGGCGGCGAACAGGACGGGGGGGCGGCGCCACGGGTTCACAGGGAGAGGATCTTCCCACGACCGGTCACGACGGTCGGATCACCCGGAGCGGACCTACGCTGCGGGCCATGCGGGGAGATCGACAACCCTTCGTCGACCGGGCCGGCACCGAAGCGGCCTTCGCGACGCACGTGAACCGCGGCAAGGTCGAGACCTTCGCCGCGCTGGGGCTGCAGCTGGTGATGGGCGAGCGCCAGGGTCCGCGCTTCGCCGACGCCTTCACCGGCGAGTGGTACTGGAACTGCCACTGCAACGGCGGGGTCTTCAACCTCGGCCATCGCAACCCTCGGGTGGTGTCGGCCGTGCGCGACGCCCTCGACCACCTCGACATCGGCAACCACCACCTGGTCTCGGGGTTCCGGGCCCGGGTGGCCGAGCAGTTGGCGGCCACCACCGACGGCCGGCTGCCCGGCGTCGTGTTCGGCGTGTCGGGCGGCGAGTCCATCGACCTGGCGCTCAAGCTGGCGCGGGGCGTGACCGGGCGGCCGGGCGTCGTGTCGGTCGTGGGCGGCTACCACGGGCACACGGGTCTCGCCCTCGCCACCGGGGACCCGGCCTATCGGGATCCCTTCGGCCCCAACCTCCCCGGCTTCGTGCAGGTCCCCTACGACGACCTCGACGCCATGGCGGCCACCGTCGACGACACCACCGCCGCCGTGATCCTGGAGGCCATCCCCGCCACGCTGGGCTTCCCGCTGCCCTCGCCCGGGTACCTCGCCGGCGTGCAGCAGCTGTGCCGCCAACGGGGGGCGCTGCTGGTGATCGACGAGGTGCAGACCGGCCTCGGCCGCACCGGCACGGTCTGGTACCACGCCCAGGAGGGCGTCGAGCCCGACCTGGTGGTGACCGGCAAGGGCCTCTCGGGCGGCGTGTACCCCATCACCGCCACCCTGATGACGGCCGAGCTCCACGGGTTCTTCGACGAGCACCCCTTCGTGCACGTCTCGACCTTCGGGGGGGCCGAGCTCGGCTGCGTCGCCGCCGGCGAGGTGCTCGACATCGTCGACGACGAGGCCTTCCTGGCCCGGGTCCGTGCGCTCGGCGAGCGCTTCGAGACCGGGCTGGCCGGGCTGCCCTTCGAGCTGCGCCGCCGGGGCTGCACGATGGGCTTCAAGTTCCCGAACGAGGGCGACGGCCTCGCGGCGGCCGCGGCGCTGATCGGCCGGGGCGTGTTCGCGGTGTTCGCCAACAACGACACCTCGGCGGTGCAGTTCAAGCCACCGCTGATCCTCACCGACGACGAGGCCGACGAGATCATCCGCCTGGTCCGGGAGGCGCTCGGGTGAGCCTCGAGCCACCGCGGATCGCCGAGCTGGAGGACCGCGTCGAGCACGCCCTGCGCACCGGCGACGAGTCCGGCCTCGACGTGATCGCCTACGGCGAGGTGTCGTGCGTGCTGCGCTGGCCGGCGGGCGCCGACGCCCACGCCTGCAAGCGCCTCCCCCGCTTCGCCGACCCCCTGGCCTTCGACGCCTACCGTGCCCTGTTCGAGCGCTACCACGCCGACCTGCGCGACGCGGGCGTGCACACCCTGGCGAGCGACCTGGTGACCCTCGCCCACGACGACGGGTCCGTCACCGCCTACTGCGTGCAGCCCCTGCTCGACCCCGACCAGCTCGGCCCCGGTCTGCTGCGCAGGCTCCGCCCGGACGAGGGCCATCCCCTGCTCGACGCCGTGGCCGATGCCGTGGCCACCGCGGTGACCCCGGAGCTGGGCATCGACGGACAGCTCTCCAACTGGGCCTGGATCGAGGACCGGGCGGTGCTGGTGGACGTCACCACACCGTTCCTGCGCGCCGACGGTCGCCACCTGCTCGACTTCGACCAGTTCCTGGTGGCCGCGCCCTGGGTGCTGCGCCCCCTGATGCGGCGCTGGGTCCTGCCCTCGGTGCTGGCCAAGTACCACGAGACCCGGGCCATCCTGGTGGACCTGGCCGGCAACCTGGTGAAGGAGCGCCTGGAGGCGTGGCTGCCCGCAGCCGTCGCGGCCGCCAACGCCCACGTGACGCCGGCGATCACCGAGGAGGAGGCCCTCCGGTACTACGCCTCGGACAAGCAGGTCTGGGCCACGATGCAGGTGGTGGTGCGCGCCAACCGCGCCTGGCAGACCAGGATCCGCCGGCGGCCCTACCCGGTGCTGCTCCCCGGCCCGATCGAGCGCTGACCGGCCCGGCTGGCGGCAGCGGGTCGACGGGACTCAGCGCCTGCCCGGTGCGAGGCGACGGTGCATGACCTCGAAGCAGGCCAGGGCCCCCGCCACCGACACGTTCAGCGAGGCCAGCCGCCCCTGCAACGGGATGGCGGCCACGACGTCGCAGCGCTCACGCACCAGGCGGGACAGACCCGCCCCTTCGGCGCCCAGCACCAACGCCACGGGACCCGCGCCCAGGACCATCTCGTAGACGGTGACCGGTCCACCCATGTCGAGGCCGACGACGTGCACGCCGTGCTCCTGGAGTTGGCGCACCGCCGTCGGGAGGCCACCGACGAGGGCGAAGTCGAGGTACTCGACCGCACCTGCCGCGGCCTTGGTCACCGTCGGGGTGACGTGCACGGCTCGGTGGCGGGGGAGCACGACGCCGGTGACACCGGCGCACTCGGCGGAGCGCAACAGGGCGCCGAGGTTGTGGGGATCGGTGATGCCGTCGAGCAACAGCAGGAACGGCTCGGCACCCGTCGGGGTGCGCAACAGGTCGTCGAGACCGGCCTCCGGGAGCTCCCGGGCACGAGCCACCACGCCCTGCGGCGCGTCCGTGCGGGCCATGCTGGCGAGACGGCCACGACTCACCTCGCGAACGGGCACGCCCACGCCGTCGCACAGCTCCACGATGTCGGAGAGCACCTCGGCGTCGTCCTGCTCGGCGGCCACGAACACCTCGATCGCCTTGCGCCGTCCGGCCAGGAGCAGCTCCCGGACCGCCTGACGACCCTCCACCTGCTCACCACCCACGCCTCGGGGCGCGCTCCGTGGGCGGGCCCCACCCGGGGAACCGGACCCTGCGGGCCCGCCGGTGCCGCGACGGCCGCGTGCCCGCGGTGCCTCCGGGGCACGGCCGCCGCCCGACCGTGCGGACCCCGACCCGCCGCCACCGCCCCTCCCTACGTTGCTGCGCCCAGCGTTGCTGCGCCCAGCGCTGCTGCGCCCTGCGCTGCCGGGGCCACTGCGGCCACTGCGGCCACCGGCCCCACCGCGAGCCGATCCACCCCGGGGACTCATGGCTGCTCCTCCGCCACGGGTCGGACCTCCGCCCGACTCAGCACGGCCACGGCCAGGCAGGCGACGCCCTCGGCCCGCCCCAGCGCCCCGAGACCCTCGGCGCGGTTGCCCTTCACGCTGACCGGCGCCCCCACCGCACCGGTCAGGCGCTGGCGCATCTCGTCGCGCCGGGGGGCCAGCCTCGGCCGCTCGCAGATGACGGCACAGTCCACGTTCCCCGGCTCCCATCCCTCGTCACGCACCCGCCGCGCCGCCTCGGCCAGCAGTTCGATGCTGTCCGCGCCCCGCCAGCGCTCCTCGGTGTCGGGGAAGTGCTGGCCGATGTCGCCGAGGCCGGCGGCGCCCAGCAGCGCATCGGCGCAGGCGTGCGCGATCACGTCCGCGTCGCTGTGGCCCACGAGACCGGGCTCGCCCTCGAACACCACCCCGCCGAGCACCAGCACACGGGCCGGGTCGTCGCTGAAGGCGTGGATGTCGAAGCCCTGACCGACGCGGATCACCCGGCGACGCTACCGCGCCGGGCCGCCGGGGCCCCGACGCCGGGCCAGCACCTCGGCCACGGGGAGATCCTCGGCCCGGGTGATCTTGATGTTGTCGGCGCGACCCGGCTCCACCACGACACGACCGCCCGCGATCTCCACCAGACCGGCGTCGTCGGTGGCATCGCCTGACGAGGCGTGGGCGGCCAGCAGCACCGAGCGCCGGAAGGCCTGGGGGGTCTGCACCGCCACGAGGGCCGACCGCTCGATCGTCTCCACCACGGTGTCGGCCGCCACCCGCTTGATGGTGTCGGTCACGGGCACCCCGGGGACGGCACCGTCGGCACCGCGCCGCACGGCGTCGATCACGGCCCGGAAGAGGTCGGCGTCGGCGAAGGGCCGGGCACCGTCGTGCACGACCACCACGTCGCAGTCGTCGGGCAGCGCCGAGAGCCCGGCCCGCACGGAGTCGGAGCGCTCGGCCCCGCCGGCGACCACGACATCGGCCGCCGGTTCCGGGTCGTCGACGTCGTCGGCCGACACCACGACCACCACGCCGTCACACGCTGCTCCCGCTGCGGCGAGGGACCAGTCGAGCACGCGGCGGCCACCGAGGGAGAGGTACTGCTTCTTGGCCCCGAACCGCCGACCGCTGCCGGCGGCCAGCACGATCGCCCACACGCTCACCGACGTGGCTAGCTGAGGGCCTCGTCGAGCTTGGCCTCGGCCTCCTCCTCGGAGACGTTGATGGCGAAGGTCAGCTCGGACACGAGGATCTGGCGTGCCTTGGCCAGCATGCGCTTCTCACCGGCGGACAGGCCCTTGTCCTTCTCGCGCAGCGACAGGTTCCGCACGACCTCGGCCACCTGGTAGATGTCACCCGACTTGAGCTTCTCGACGTGGTTCTTGAACCGGCGGGACCAGTTCGTGGGCATGCGCGCCTCCTTCTTGCGGAGGACGGCGAACACCTCCTCGACCTCTTCGTCGTTGATGACCTCCCGCAACCCCACCTCGTCGGTGTTGTCGGCGGGAACCATGAGCGTGAGGTCGCCGTAGGCGAGACGGAGCACCAGGTACTCCCGTTCCTCTCCGAAGGCGAACTTCTTCTCCCGCTTCTCGATCACCGCCGCACCGTGGTGCGGGTAGACGACCTTGTCACCGACGTCGAAGGACATACTGCTCCCAGGTTCCAGGTAGGCAGACCAGCCTTGCAGCCTACGGAACGATCCCCGCCCCGACAACTGCGGGCGGGGTCGCCGCGCCCAGCGTGGCGGCACCGCGAGGACGGGCAGGCCGGTGTGACGTCCGGCGCACTAGGCTGCCCGCCGTGATCGACCGTGATCTGCTCTCGAGCGTCGAGCTCTTCGACGAGCTCCTGCCCGAGGAGCTCGATGCCATCCTCACCCAGGCCGTCACCAGGGAGCTGCAACGCGGCGACGTGCTGTTCGGCGAGGGTGAGGAGGCCGACCGGCTCTTCGTCGTGGCCGACGGTCGGGTCGCCATCGCCAACAAGTCCATCGACGGCCGCGAATCCATGATGGCGCTCATGGAGCGCGGCGACCTGTTCGGCGAGATGCCGCTTTTCGACGGGCTGCAGCGCTCGGCCGAGGCCCGCGCCCTGGAGCCCTCGTCGGTGATCGCCATCCCCTACGAGCCGCTCCAGCAGCTCTACGCCGAGAAGCCGACGCTGCTGTGGAAGGTCGTGGCACTGCTGGCCGGGCGCCTCCGCACGGTCGACGCCGCGTTGGCCGACTCGGTGTTCCTCGACGTGACGGGTCGCACCGCCAAGCGCCTGTTGGAGCTGGCCGGCGATGCGGAGGAGTTCGCGCTGCCCATCACCCAGGAAGAGCTGGCGGGCATGGTGGGCGCGTCACGGGAGCGGGTCAACAAGGCCATCGCCTCGTTCGTGCGCCTCGGTTGGATCGAGCAGACCGACCGTCGCTACCGCATCACCAACCGCGAGCAGTTGAGCCGCCGGGCCCGCTGACCGCCGGCCCGGAGATCACTCAGCAAGGAACTCCAGCGCCCGCCGCCAGGCGTCGGCCGCGTCGCCAGGCCGGTGGGCGGGTCGGTCGGGATCGTGGACGAAGCCGTGGTCGGCTCCTTCGTAGCGCACGACCTGGGCGCCGGCGGCCTCCAGGGCCTCGACGTCGGCGGACGGGGTCCACGGGTCGACCGAGCCGATGACGGCCAGCACCGGACAGGCCTGCGGCCGGGCCAGGGCGGCGAGGGGTTGGCCCTGCCCGGGGCCCTGCCACTGCTCGGGCACGCGGATCATGCCGTAGAAGGCCACGGCCCGGTGGAAGCGCCCCGTGCCCGCGGCCTTCAGGGCGTACATGCCGCCCATGCAGAAGCCGAGCACGCCCACCGCCTCGCAACCCGTGGCGTCGGCGGCCGCCACCGCGTCGCCGAGCACCCGCTCGTCGTCGAGGGTGCCCACGGCGGCGAGACGTTCCTCGATGGTCAGCTGCTCCCGACCCGGCCACGGCTCGGGAGCGCACACACTCCACCCGGTCTCGGCCGCCAGGCGGACGACGTGGTCGTCGAAGAGGGGCCGGAGCCCGCCGATGTCGGGGAGCACGACCAGGCCCCGGGAGGCGTCGTCGCGGCGGGCCAGCTCGGCCGGTGTGCCCGAGGCGAGGGTGATGCGCATCGCCCCGACGCTACTTCTGGCGCGGGTAGTTGGGCGCTTCCTCGGTGATCCAGATGTCGTGGGGATGGCTCTCGCGCAGGCCGGCGGCCGTCATGCGCACGAACGTGGCCCGCTCGTGCATCTCGGCGATGGTGGCCGTGCCGCAGTAGCCCATGGCCTGGCGCAGGCCGCCGACCATCTGGAACACGGTGTTGCGCAACGGACCCGTGTAGGCCACGCGACCCTCGATGCCCTCGGGCACCAGCTTGTCGGCGTCGACCACGTGGTCCTGGAAGTAGCGGTCCTTGGAGAAGGAACGGGACTTCATCGCTCCCACCGATCCCATGCCGCGGTAGTCCTTGTAGCGCTCGCCCCGCACGACGATGACCTCGCCCGGACTCTCGTCGGTACCGGCGAGCAGGCTGCCCACCATGACCGTGTCGGCGCCGGTGCCGATGGCCTTCGCGACGTCGCCGGCGAGTTGCAGCCCCCCGTCCGCGATGACCGACACGCCGCGGCGCTTCGCCACCTGGGCGACGTCGAACACGGCGGTGATCTGGGGCACCCCGATGCCGGTCACCACCCGGGTGGTGCAGATGGAGCCGGGCCCCACACCGACCTTCAGGGTGTCGGCGCCGGCATCGACGAGCGCCTCGGCGGCCGCCGCGGTGGCGATGTTGCCCGCCACCAGCGGGCCGTCCCAGATGCGGCGCAGCTGGCGCACCGTGTCGGCGACGGCGAGGGCGTGCCCGTGCGCGGTGTCGACCACGATGGCGTCGGCGCCGGCCTCGATGAGCCACTTGGCCCGGTCGATGGCGTCGGCACCGACCCCGATCGCGGCGCCCGCCCGGAGGCGGCCGTGCTCGTCCTTGGTGGCGTCGGGGAAGTCGATCTTCTTCTGGATGTCCTTGACGGTGATGAGGCCCCGCAGGGTGCCGTCGGCGTCGACGACCGGGAGCTTCTCGATGCGGTTGCCCCGGAAGATCTCACGGGCCTCGTCGAGCGTGGTGCCCACCGGCGCCGTGACCAGCCCGTCCCTGGTCATGACCTCGCTGATCGGTGTCTCCACCGCCTCGAACCAGCGCAGGTCGCGGTTGGTGAGGATGCCGACGAGCTTGTTGGTGTCGTCGGTGATGGGGATGCCCGAGATGTGGAACTGGGCCATCAACTCCAGCGCCTCGGCCACCAGGTTGTGCGGGCGCAGCGTCACCGGGTGGGTGATCATGCCGGACTCGGAGCGCTTGACCCGGTCGACGTGGGCGGCCTGCTCCTCGGGCGACAGGTTGCGGTGGATGATCCCGATGCCGCCGAGTCGAGCCAGCGCGATGGCCATGCGAGACTCGGTGACGGTGTCCATGGCCGCGGACACGATGGGGATTCGCAGCACGATGTCGGGGGTGAACCGCGTGGAGGTGTCGACGTCCTTGGGGAGGACCTGCGATTCGGCCGGGAGCAGCATCACGTCATCGAAGGTGAGCCCCAGCTTCCCGAACTTGCCGGCGTAGACCGCGTCCGCCGCCACCATGTCGACGTCTTCCACTGCACGCTCCCTCGTCGCTTCCACCGATGATACGCCCCCGGGTCACCGCAGCGGCCCTGCGTCACGGCGTTGGCGGGCCCTGGTCGTCGCGGTCGGCGTCCTGGCCACGACGGCGGGCGGTTGCGTGGGCGAGCCGGGCCGCAACGACGGGCCGGTCACCCCCTCCGAGCAGCAGCCCGACACGCCCGACGAGGCCGCCGGCCGGCCGCACTCGGGTCCGGCTCAGCTGTAGCGGTCGAGGATGCTGGCCTCGGCGAGCCGGGACAGGCCCTCCTTGATGGCCCGGGCCCGGGTCTCGCCGACGCCCTCGACCTCGTCGAGGTCGTCGATGGTGGCCCGCATGATCTTGGAGAGGATGCCGAAGCGCTCCACGATGTGCTCGATGATGGACTCCGGCAGCCGGGGGATGCGGGCGAGGAGGCGGTAGCCCTTGGGCTGCAGCCCGGCGTCGAGGTCGATGGCCCCGCCAGGCAGGTGCAGGACGTCGGCCACCATCTTGAGGTCCAGCAGGTCGTCGGTGTCGAACCCGGTCAGCACCGCCATGGCCTCGTCGAGGTGCCAGCTCACGTCCTCGTGGAAGTAGTCGCGGATCACGAGCCGGCGCTCGTCCTCCACACCGCCCATGACCTCCTCGAGCTGCAGCTTGACGAGACGCCCGTCCACACCCAGCTCGATGATATCGTGCTCGATCTCCTCCGCGATGCGCATCACCATCTCGATGCGCTGCAGGACCACGACGACGTCGCGGACCGTCACCAGGTCCTCCACCTCGAGCGCCGACAGGTTGGCCGAGACCTCGTCGAGGCGGTTCTTGTAGCGCTCGAGGGTCTGCAGGGCGGTGTTGGCCCGGTTGAGCAGCCGCGGGATCGGCTCGAGCGGGTGCTTCTCGTCGCCGACGTAGACGGCGATGATCTGCATGTCCTCCGACACGGAGATGACCGGTACGTGGATCGAGCGCGCCACCCGTTCCGCCGTGCGGTGCCGCGTGCCCGTCTCGGAGGTCGGGGTGTTCGGGTTGGGCACCAGGTGGACGTTGGCGCGGGCGATGCGACTGGCGTCGGAGGCCAGGATGATGGCCCCGTCCATCTTGGCCAGCTCGGACAGCCGCTGGGGACTGAACGCCGCGTCGAGGAGGAACCCACCCGAGCAGATGTTGAGCACCTCGGGCCCGTCGCCCACGACGATCAGCGCGCCCATGCCAGCCTGCAGGATGCGATCGAGGCCTTCACGCAGCGGTTTGCCGGGCGCGACCGCCGCCAGTCCGTCGAGCATGGCGGAGCTGGTGCGGCGGGTCACGCCCGGAGTCTAAACGCCCAGGGTGCCCAGGGCTTCGGACAACGTCGAGACCCGGTGCAGTCGGATGCCCTCGACATCGGGCGCCAGCAACGGAACGACAGCCTGTCGGAACCCCAACCGGACGGCCTCGACCAGACGCCGCTCGAGCTGCGACGCCTGACGGACCTCCCCCCCGAGGCCGAGCTCGCCCACGGCCACCAGGTCGTCGGGCAGGGGTCGGTCCCGGAAGGCGGAGGCCACCGCCAGGGCCACCGCCAGGTCGGCTCCCGGCTCGGCCACCCGCGCCCCTCCCACCGCCAGGGCGTACACCTCCCGGTCGGCGACGAACACGCCGGCGCGCTGTTGGAGCACGGCGAGCACCAGCGGCAGGCGGCGGCCGTCGACGCCCTGCGTCGAGCGGCGGGCCGTACCGGCCACGACGCCGGTGACCAGCGCCTGCACCTCGACCAGCACCGGTCGGAAGCCCGCCAGAGTGGGCACCACCACCGAACCCGGCACGCCCCGGTGACGGTCAGCCAGGAACAGGCCGGAGGCGTCGGGGACCCCGACCAGACCCGCGGCGGTCATCTCGAACAGGCCCAGCTCGTCGGTGCCCCCGAAGCGGTGCTTCACGGCCCGCACCAACCGGAGGGCGTGGTGACGGTCGCCCTCGAAGGACAGCACGGTGTCGACGACGTGCTCGAGCACCCGGGGGCCGGCCAGCGCACCGTCCTTGGTGACGTGGCCCACGAGGGCGACGGCGATACCTCGTCGCTTGGCTTCACGCACGAGGCGCGCCGCGCACTCGCGCACCTGGGCAACCGACCCGGGTGCCGAACCCAGCTCGGGGTCGTAGACGGTCTGGATGGAGTCGACCACGACGACGTCGGGCTGCGCGTCGTCGAGGTGGGCCAGCAGCACCGGCAGCGCGGTGTCGGCGGCGAGCAGCAGGCGCGGCGGCAGCGCGGCCAGTCGCTCGGCCCGCAGGCGGACCTGGGCGGCGGACTCCTCGGCCGACAGGTACAGCGCCACGGCGCCCCGCTTGGCCTGCTCGGCCACCATCTGGAGCAGCAGCGTCGACTTGCCGATGCCCGGCTCACCCCCCACCAGGGTCACCGAGCCCGGGACGAGCCCGCCGGACAGCACCCGGTCGAGCTCGCCGATCCCCGTGGGGCGAACGGCGGACGTGTCGAGGTCGACCTCCGCGATCGGCACGGCCCGCACGTGGTCGACGGGCAGAGCGGCCGTGGCCCCCACCATGGGGAGCGCCTCCACCAGGCTGTTCCACGCCTGACAGGCCGGGCACCGGCCCGCCCACTTGGCGCTCTCGCCGCCGCACTCGCCACATCGGAAGACCGTTCGCGCTCTCGCCATGTGCTCAACCTACGCAGGGGGTGTGTCAGCGACGCTCGATCTCTCGAACGCCTGTTCGCATCACCGTAGACCCTCCCGACCGGCCCCGGGCCGATGGCACGCCGGGGAACGGGGGCCGACGGACGCCCCGTATGCTCGGCACATGCCCCACGACATCGTCCACGAGCTCGAGATCGCCGCGCCGGCGTCGGAGGTCTACGAGGCCGTCACCACCCAGCAGGGCCTCGCCGGCTGGTGGACCCGGGACGCCACCGAGGCCCTCGCCGTCGGCGCAGAGGCCCGGTTCGGCTTCGACGGCGGCGCGGTGCGCTTCACCATGCGCGTCGACGCCCTCGAGGCACCCGAGCTCGTCCACTGGCAGTGCACCGCCGGCCCCGACGAATGGGTCGGCACCTCGATCGCCTTCCGCATCGAGGGGACCGACGCCGGCAGCACCCTGCGGTTCTGGCACGGCGGGTGGGAGTACGAGGACGGCGACCTGCCCCGGGCCAGCTTCCGGTGGGCCATGTACCTCGACAGCCTGCGCCGCCTGCTCGAGACCGGCACCGGCTCGCCGGCCGACGGCTGAGCGGAGCCCGCCCGACAGGGCGACCCGGAGCAGCGACGGCAGTCGCCCCGGGCGCCCACTACGGTTCGTCCGACACGAGACACCGGACCAGGGGGGACCAGTGGGCTTCGATCCGATCGCCACACCGACCGTACCGGTGGCCGAGCACCGCGAGCCGGTGTTCGACCACGTCGAGCAGAACGCGGCCGCGGCGCAACGCCTCGCCGACCACGTGGCCCGCACGGGCCGGCGACCCAACATCCTCGTGGTGCTCATGGACGACGTCGGCTGGGGCGACTTCGGCTGCTACGGCGGCGGGATCGCCGTGGGCGCACCGACCCCGAACATCGACCGCCTGGCCCGCAACGGCCTGCTCCTCACCTCCTGCTACTCCGAGCCGACCTGCTCCCCGTCACGGGCCACGCTGCTCACCGGCCGTTACCCGATGCGCCACGGCCTGCAACGGCCTCCCATGTACGGCGAGCCCGGCGGGCTGCAGGGCGAGGTGACCGTGGCGGAGCTGCTGTCCGACGCCGGCTACGTGACGCAGTGCGTGGGCAAGTGGCACGTGGGCGAGAACCCCGAGTCCCAGCCCCAGAACGTGGGCTTCGACGACTTCTACGGCTTCCTCTCGGTGTCGGACATGTACACCGAGTGGCGTGACCCGTACTTCTTCCCCGAGATCGTCTACAGCGAAGAGCGCACCCGCTGGATCGAGAACCAGCCCTTCAACAAGTGCTTCGTGCACGCCACCCGCGGCGGCGAGCCCGAGGAGGTGGAGGAGGTGACCATCCCGGTGCTCTCCACCCTCGACGAGAAGTGGTGCGCCTACTCGGAGGACTTCCTGCACCGGATTGGCGAACAGGACAAGCCGTGGTTCCTGTACCACAACACCCGCGGGGCCCACTTCGACAACTACCCGCTCGAGAAGTACCTGGGCTCCTCCCCGGCGCGGCACCCCTACAAGGACACCATCGTCGAGCTCGACGCGATCGTGGGTCGTCTCGTGGCGGTGCTGGAGGAGACGGGTCAGCTCGACGACACCCTCATCTTCGTCTCCTCCGACAACGGTCCCGAGATGGAGACCTGGCCCGACGCCGCCTACACGCCCTTCCGGTGCGCGAAGGGCTCGACCTGGGAGGGCGGGGTGCGCGTGCCCGGCATCTTCTCGTGGCGGGGGATGATCGAGGGCGGCCAGGCCAGCGACGGGCTGTTCAACTTCACCGACCTGTTCCCCACGTTCCTGGCCCTCGCCGGCGCCGAGGACTCCATCCCCGAGGATCGATTCATCGACGGCGTGGACCAGACGTCGTTCCTGCTCACCGCCGATGGACTGAGCAACCGGAAGTTCCACCACTACTGGCTCGGCACGGTGTTCTCGGCGGTGCGCGTCGGCGAGTACAAGATGATGCTGGCCTCGACCTCCGACGACGACCGGGACGTGGTCAATCCCGGCGGGTTGACCGGTGTCACCCAGACGTACACCTACGCACGCCTGTACAACCTGTACCTGGATCCCAAGGAGACCCACTCCTACATGATCCGCAAGCTCGCCTACCTCAGCGCCATGCAGGAGGGGGTGCGCGACCACGTGATGAGCTTCGCCAAGTACCCACCGAAGAGCATCGTCGGCATGAACGCACCGGGGTGAGCCGGCCGTTCGGCGCCGACCGCGGAGCCCTCGGCGGTCCGGTGCCGCACCCGGTCCCGCGCCCCACTGACGGAATCCGACAGCCACACGCCATCCCACAACCGCCACCACCCGGCCCCGCGCCCCACTGACGGAATCCGACAGCCACACGCCGTCCCAGCGTCGATCGGCAGGACGGCCGACCGCTGGTCGCCCCGAGCGCAGCGTGCGCCGGCCGGCCGAGCCGGCACTCAGCGACGGTGGCGGAACCGGCGGCGCACCCCGAGGAGCATCACCGCCACGACCACGGCGCCGGCTGCGGCGACGGCGAGGAGCCACACCCGGTCGGCGGGCTTCTGCTCGATGCCCGTCACGTCCACCGCCACGGGGCCCGTGTCCGTCAGGGTGGGCGTGTAGACCGCCTCGGGCGCGCCAGGGACCTGGACCCGCAGGGTCATGGTGACCATGTCCTCGACGGGGCGTCCCTCCTCGGCCTCGATCACCTCGAGATTGCCGCCGTAGGGATCGCCGTCGAGCAGCGCGGCGACGGCCTCGTCGCTGAACACCGCGGTCCCCCCGGACAGGTCGACCGCGCCGGTGAGTCGACGGGTGATCTCGCTGTCCGTCTCGGTCGACTCCCACCCGAAGTCGCCGAAGACCTCTCCGGCCGCGACCTCGTCGAGGACGAGATCGAGGTCGTCGGGGTTCGCGAACGGCTTGCTCGCCTGCAGCCAGACCACACCGTCGCGCTCCTCTGGCTCCTCGAGCTGCCATCCCGCGGCCGCCAGGTCCTCGGTGCGGACCCGGCTGGCGGGGTCGCCCACCCGGGCCACGGCGCCCTCGTCCAGACCCACGGCGACGGTCACCTCACCGGAGCCGTCCTCCTCGACGTCGACGAGCACGTCGACCTGCACCTCGCAGGCCGACAGCACGAGCAGCACCGCCAGCACGGCGAGCCACCGGGGTAGAAGACGGACCCGACGCAGCACGGTCGCCCACGCTACCGGGCCGGCGACACCGGTCCCGAACAGGTCCCCGGAACAACCGAGCCCCCGCCGCAGCGGGGGCCAGGTCGGACAGGATGGGTTGATCGTACGCCGGAGCAACCGGGATGTCAGTGGGCCGATCGGACCTGAGGTGTGGGTCGATCAGCTCCCGACACCCGGCCCGGATCAGCTCGTGGACGGCGTGTCGCTGCCGCCCGCCTCGACGAACTCCATCGACGGCGGCTGGAAGCCCTCCACCGACTCGAAGGTGATCTCCATCTGGCCGGTCTCGGGATCGGGCTCGGCGTCGACCTTGATCGTCTCGCCGGCGCGGAACTCCTTCCACAGGAGCCGCTCCGAGAGCGGATCCTCGACGAGGCGCTGGATGGCCCGGCGAAGCGGGCGCGCGCCCAGCGTCGGGTCGTAGCCTCGGTCGGCCAGCAGCAGCTTGGCCGCCTCGCTGAGCTCGAGCCCGATGCCCTGGCCCTCGAGCTGAGCCTGCACCCGGCGGATCATCAGGTCGACGATCCGGGTCACCTCGTCCTTGCTCAGCTCGTGGAACACGATCGTCTCGTCGATGCGGTTCAGGAACTCGGGACGGAAGTGCTGCTTGAGCGCGTCGTTGACCTTCTCCTTCATCTTCTCGTAGGAGACGGCCTCGTCGGCCTTGCCGAACCCGATGTTGGCCTTGCGCAGATCCTGGGTGCCCAGGTTCGAGGTCATGATCAGCACGGTGTTGCGGAAGTCGACCGACCGTCCCTGGGAGTCGGTCAGGCGACCTTCCTCCAGGATCTGCAGCAGCGTGTTGAACACGTCGGGGTGGGCCTTCTCGATCTCGTCGAAGAGCACGACCGAGAAGGGCTTGCGGCGCACGGCCTCGGTGAGCTGGCCACCCTCCTCGTAGCCGACGTACCCCGGCGGGGAGCCCACGAGGCGGCTGACCGTGTGCTTCTCCATGTACTCCGACATGTCGAGCGCGATCAACGCCTGCTCGTCACCGAAGAGGAACTCGGCCAGGGTCTTGGCCAGCTCGGTCTTGCCCACGCCCGAGGGCCCCAGGAAGATGAACGAGCCCGAGGGGCGCTTGGGGTCCTTCAACCCGGCACGAGTGCGGCGGATGGCCTGGGAGACGGCCTTGATGGCGTCCTCCTGGCCGATGACCCGTTTGTGGAGCTCCTCCTCCATGCGCAGGAGCTTCGCCGTCTCCTCCTCGGTGAGCTTGTAGACCGGGATGCCGGTCCAGATGGAGAGGACCTCGGCGATGGCTTCCTCGTCGACCTCGTCGAAGAGGTCGACGCCGGACTCCTTGATCTCGGCCTCCATCTGCTCCTTCTGCGCGAGCAGCTCCTTCTCCTTGTCGCGCAGGCGGCCGGCCTCCTCGAAGCGCTGGGCCTCGACGGCTTCCTTCTTGGCCTGCTGGACCTGCGCGATCTCGTTCTCGAGCTCCTTGTAGTCGGGCGGCGTCTGCATGCGCTTGATGCGCAGACGCGACCCGGCCTCGTCGATGAGATCGATGGCCTTGTCGGGCAGGTGGCGGTCGGAGATGTAGCGGTCGGCCAGGTTGGCAGAGGCCACGAGCGCCTGGTCGGTGATGGTCACCCGGTGGTGTGCCTCGTAGCGGTCACGCAGACCCTTGAGGATCTCGATGGTGTGGGCCACCGAGGGCTCCTCCACCTTGATGGGCTGGAACCGACGCTCGAGGGCGGCGTCCTTCTCGAGGTGCTTGCGGTATTCGTCGAGCGTCGTGGCGCCGATGGTCTGCAGCTCGCCCCGGGCCAGCATGGGCTTGAGGATGCTGGCGGCGTCGATCGCGCCCTCGGCCGCACCGGCACCGACGAGCGTGTGGAGCTCGTCGATGAACAGGATGATGTCGCCGCGGGTCTTGATCTCCTTCAGGACCTTCTTCAGCCGCTCCTCGAAGTCGCCCCGGTAGCGGGAGCCCGCCACCAGCGCGCCCAGGTCGAGGGTGTAGAGCTGCTTGCCCTTCAGGGTGTCGGGGACGTTGTCGGCGGCGATGGACTGGGCGAGGCCCTCGACGATGGCGGTCTTGCCCACGCCGGGCTCGCCGATGAGCACCGGGTTGTTCTTGGTGCGCCGGCTGAGCACCTGCATGACCCGCTCGGTCTCGCGGGCGCGTCCGATCACCGGGTCGAGCTTCTTCTCCCGGGCCAGCTGGGTCAGGTTCCGCCCGAACTGGTCGAGCACGAGCGAGCCGGAGGGCGCCTGCTCACTGGAGCTGCTGCCCCCGGCCGTGGCGCCAGCCTTCTCCTGTGCGGGGCCGGAGTAGCCCGACAGCAGCTGGATGACCTGCTGACGCACACGGCTCAGATCCGCGCCCAGCTTGACCAGCACCTGCGCGGCGACGCCCTCGCCCTCGCGGATGAGACCCAGCAGGATGTGCTCGGTCCCGATGTAGTTGTGGCCCAACTGGAGCGCCTCCCGCAGGGAGAGCTCCAGCACCTTCTTCGCCCGGGGGGTGAAGGGGATGTGCCCGCTGGGCGACGAGCCACCCTGGCCGATGATCTCCTCGACCTGGCTGCGCACCGCCTCGAGGGAGATGCCGAGGGACTCGAGCGCCTTGGCCGCGACCCCCTCACCCTCGTGGATGAGACCGAGCAGGATGTGCTCGGTCCCGATGTAGTTGTGGTTGAGCAGGCGCGCCTCTTCCTGTGCCAGGACGACAACACGGCGAGCCCGGTCGGTGAATCGCTCGAACAAAGTGCCTCCCGCGAGGTGCGGATCGTTCGGCAAGTGTAACCCCGCCGCCCTCGGATCGGCCCCGCACGCCCGGGAGTCGTCACGCGGTCGTCACCTCGACCCCGATCACCGCCCAAACGGCCCGCCGGGTTTCGCCCGGCTGGAGGGCTTTCCCCTATCGTCTCGCCGTGGCCCCGGCCTCCCCGCTCCTCTCGCTGCCCACCGTGATCGACGACCTCGCCCGCGTCGAGGACGCCCTACGCGCCTCGGTGCGCACCGAGGACCCGTTCCTCACCGAGGTGGCGAGCCACCTGATCGTGGCCGGCGGGAAGCGAGGCCGCCCGGCCTTCGCGGTGGGTGCTGCCGCGACGGCACGGCCCACCATGGAGCCCGTCTCGCAGGACGTGATCATGGGTGCGGTGTCGGTGGAGCTCGTCCACCTGGGCTCCCTGTACCACGACGACGTGATGGACGACGCCACCACCCGTCGCACGGTGGAGAGCGTCAACGCCCGCTGGGGCAACCTGAAGGCCATCCTGGCCGGGGACTTCCTGCTGGCCCGCGCCTCGGAGATCGCCGCCTCCCTGGGCACCGAGGTGGCCGGTCTGCTCGCCAACACCATCGGGCGGCTCTGCCAGGGGCAGGTGCTCGAGCTGCAGCACACGTACAACCCGCTGCGCACCGAAGAGGTCTACCTGGCCTCCATCGAGGGCAAGACGGCGTCGCTGTTCGCCACGGCCTGCCGCATCGGGGCACTGGTCGCCGAGCTGCCACGCGACCACGTCGACGCCCTGACCGTGTTCGGGCGCAGCTTCGGGATGGCCTTCCAGATCGTCGACGACGTGCTCGACGTCGTCGCCACCGACGAGCAGCTGGGCAAGCCCGCCGGCCACGACCTGGTGGAGGGCGTGTACACGCTCCCGGTTCTGCGCACGATCGCCGGCCCCGGCGGTGAGCGCCTGCGTGACCTGCTGGGCCGACCCCTCGCCCCGGGCGAGCTCGACGAGGCACGGGGCATCGTGCGCTCCAACGGATCGGTCGACGCCGCGCTCGACGTGGCCCGCCGGTACGTGGACGAGGCCAACGCCGCGCTGCTCGTCCTGGGACCGAGCGAAGCAGCCGGTGGCCTCGCCGGTGCGTCCGAGCACCTCCTCAGCTCGGTCGCCAGCATCGCAGCCGCCTGACGCCGACCCCGAACCCCCGCCGTGGCGCGCCGACCGGTAGCCTGCCCGCGGGGACCACAGACCAGGGGGACACGTCCATGCCGCCACGCACGCGCTCGCATCGGGGAGGCGTTGCCGCAGCAGCGCTCGCGCTGCTGGTCACGATGACGCTGCTCGGCTCGGCCTGCGGCAGCGGCGACGACGAGCCCGAGGGCGCCTCGGGCGGACCCGACGGCACCGGTGAGGGTCTCGTGGAGGCGGAGAACGCCAACGCACCCGCCGATGACGACGGGACGCCGCAACCGGGGGGCACCCTGCGCTTCGCCATCGAGGGAGACGCCGACGGCTACGGGCCGACGAACAACCTGTCCATCGGGGCCCAGTACGTCGCCTCGTCCATCTACGACCCGCTGGTCGCCCCCGACGAGAACGGCGAGCTGCAGGGCCGCCTGGCCGAGTCGGTCGAGCCCAACGACGACGCCACCGTGTGGACCATCACCGCCCGCGAGGGGATCACCTTCCACGACGGCACGCCCTTCGACGCGGCCGCCATCAAGAAGAACATCGACACCCGCCTGGCCAACCCCATCAACGCCCAGGCCCTGGCGCTCATCGAGGAGGCCGTCGTCATCGACGACCGCACGGTCGAGGTGCGCATGGAGGCGCCGTGGGCGGGGTACGAGTACACCCTCACCGCCTCGGGTGGCTACATGGCGGCCCCGAGCGCCATCGACGACCCCGACGGCTCGTCCAACCCCGTGGGCACCGGCGCCTTCCGCCTCGTGGAGTGGCTCCCCAACGACTCCGTCGTCGTGGAGCGCAACGAGGACTACTGGCGCACCGACGCCGACGGCAACGCCCTGCCCTACCTCGACGGCATCGAGTTCCGCATCATCGAGGACGACTCGGCCCGGGCCAACGCCCTCCAGGCCGGCGACATCGACCTCATGATCAACGAGAACCCGCTCGACGTGGCCGAGTTCCGCACGGCCGAGGGCTACGTGCAGGCCGAGGACTTCGACTCCGAGGAGCGGTTCCTCATGATGAACTCCGACAAGGCGCCGTTCGACAACCGCAACGCCCGCTTCGCCGTCATCACGGCCACGGACCGGGCCCTCATCCTCTCGACGCTCACCGACGACCTCGCCCTGCCGGTCGACCAGCCCTTCGCGCCCAACCAGCCCTACCACACCGACGACCCGATGTACCCGGACTTCGACGTGGAGGCCGCCCGAGGGTACGTCGAGGCCTACGAGCAGGAGACGGGCCAGGAGCTCGCGTTCACCTACTTCACCGAGCCGGGCCCGAACGCCACCGATCTGGCCCAGCTCCTCAAGGAGCAGTGGGAGGCCGCGGGCATGAAGGTGACCCTGCAGTCCTCCGAGCAGGCGGCGTTCCTCTCCCAGGTCTTCCTGGGGAACTACCAGATCTCCTCGTTCCGCAACTACGGCTACACGGACCCGGACTTCAACTACATCTTCTGGCACTCGTCCTTCGCCGCGGGCGCGGGGAACCTCAGCATCAACTTCACGCAGATGCGGTCCCCCGAGCTCGATGCCGCCCTCGACGAGGGGCGGGGCGACCTCGACCCCGAGGTGCGGGCGGCCGCCTACCAACAGGCCACGCAGGCCATCAACACCTACGGCTCCCACGTGTGGCTCTACGAGGTGCCCTGGGCGATGACCGGCACCGACTCGGTCAAGGGCCTCTCGAACGCCGAGGTCTACGGCTTCGGCCGCATCGACTCCAAGCCGTGGGTCGTCGAGCTGTGGCTGGGCGACTGAGGCCGGCTCCGCAGCAGCGCCGCTGCGGGTGTCTCAGCCGGCGAGCCGGATGGGGCGGGGTCGCACCGGTTCGGAGGGCCGATCGGCGATGACCCGATCGAGGAAGTCGAGCACCAGCCGGTTGTAGGTGCTGGCGTGCTCGACCATCAGCCCGTGGGCGGCGCCCCCGATGATGGCCAGCTCGGCGCCGGGGACCATGGAGGCGATCTCCTCCGAGTCGCCGAGCGGGGTGAGGATGTCCTGGCTGCCCACGATCACGAAGGTGGGCAGTCGGACCTGGCGCAGCTCGAAGCGCAGCGCCTCGTCCATGGACAGGATGGCCTCGACCTGGGCGACGAAGGACTCCTGGGTGGTGCTCAGCGCCAGCGGACCCAGGAGGTTGACGGCGGGGCGGAGGCGGTGGAACGAACGCTGCCCCACGAGCCACTTGGCCGCCTTCGAGGTCACGGCGCCCATGCCCTTCGTGCGTGCCAGCTCGGCCCACTCGCCGAGCAGCTCCCGCCGCCACTGGTGATGGCGGGCGGCGGTGCAGGCGAGGGTCACCGACCGGAGCCGGTCCGGGTGGGTGACGGCGAGGAACTGCGAGAGCACCCCGCCCATCGAGGCGCCCATGACGTGGGCGGTGGCGACGCCGACGTCATCGAGCACGGCGAGGGCGTCCGCGGCCATGACGGCGAGGTCGTAGGGCCCCTCCGGCTTGTCCGAGCGGCCGACCCCGCGGTTGTCGAACACGATCACGCGGTGGCGGGCGGCGAAGGCCCGACGCTGGCGGATCCAGCCCTTGGAGTCGGCCCCCAGGCCCTGGATCATGAGCACGGGCTCGCCGTCGGGGCGTCCCGTCACCTCGTAGTGGAGGCGGGTACCGTCTGCAGCGACCGCTTTCGGCATGACTCTCCCAAGCTAGCCCAGCGTCGGGGACCGTCGGAAACGCGGAGAGGGTCGGCACGAGCTCGGCCTGACTCCCCCGAGCCGACCGTCCCCCACGGACGAATGGCCGAGAGTCTGCCCTGCCCGGGCCCCGGATGGGAAGGGCACAAGGTCCCAACTCCGACGTCCGGTCACACCGCCGGGTCGCTCAGAGCCGGGCGGTCCCCAGCAGCTCGGCCACCTGCTCACGGGCCAGCAGCGCGATGTCCTCGGCCAGGCGGGCGGTACCGCGCCGCCGGGTGGCGATCGGCCCACCCACCACGACGCGCCACGCCGGGCCGATCCGAGGCGCGACCGCGACCGGCACCACGGGCACGCCCACCGTCACGGCCACCTCCGTGACGTCGAGGTCGAGGGCGCCCGCCCGGGGGCCCAGGGACCAGCAGCGCGACAACGGCACCCCCACCAGGTGCCCCCGACGCAGCAGGCTGCGCAGGTCCGCCTCGGTGTCGGGCACCGCCCCCAGCCGGCGCAGCACGGGGTCGAGGACGGCCAGGTGGGGCGCGCCGGTGAAGCGCACCGGCCGACGGCTGATCCGGCCCAGCCCCGCGGCGAGGACCAGGGGCTCCCGCCACCCCGGACCCTGGTTGTGCACGCACAGGGCCGGACCGTCCGGCAGCAGATCGGCGCCCGACACCGTGACGTGCCAGCGCAACCGGGCCACACGCGTACCCAACGTGGCCGCGTCGAGGTCCATGCCCCACTCGTCGACGGTGTTGTGGCCGTGGAAGCGCCGGGCGAGCACGGCGCCGAGGCTCGGCTCCGCGGGTAGGCCGGTGAAGGGAGCCGGACCGGGGACGGTCATGGTCATGCCGATGCTCCTTGCCTCACGACGACCACGTCGGACCACTCGAAGAGGTGCTCCACCACATCGGGCGTCCGGTGGAGCGGTTCGGTGCCGAGCGCGGCGGCGACGAGCGAACCGGACGCCGTGCGACCCTTCACCAGCAGCTCCCGGACGTGCTCGGGAACCGGTGCCCCGGCGAGCTCCGCCAGCGCGGTCGCCACGCGCCAACCGGGTCCGCCGATCGGTACCGGCACCCGACCCCCGAGCCGGGCCGCCTGCGAGGCCGTCACCGCACCGGGCCCGACCACGTTGACCGGACCGTCGAAGCCGGCGTGCAGCGCCGCGACCGCGGCCCGGGCCGCGTCGTCCTGGTGCAGGATCGAGAAGGGCGGATCGGACAGCGCGGCGAAGGGGACGGCGGGCAGGCGCAGCAGCCGGCCCAGCGGGCTCGGGAAGTGGGGGCCGACGAGCGGCGCGAAGCGCAGCGCGGTGACGGGAACCCCGGCGGCAGCACCGGCCTCGCGTGCGATGTGCTCCGTGTGGGCCAGCACGTGCCCCCATGCCGAGCTGGGCGCCGGCGCGACCTCCTCGTCGGGGCAGCGGGGGCTACCCGGGCGCCGGCCGTAGACCTCGATGCCGGAGCGCACCACGACGGCCCGCAACGAGCCCGCCTCGAGCGCGGCGTCGAACAGCGAGAGGGTACCGGCCGAAGTGCGCTGGATGGCCAGCCGGGGGGTGGAGCGGGCGTTGGGTTCGTAGGTGCCGAGGTGCACGACGACCTCGGGCCGGAAGCGGTGCACCAGCTCGGTCACCCGAGAGCGGTTCCTGGGATCGACCCGGTGGAACTCGGCCCGCGCCAGTCGCCGCCGCGGGGGTTCGACGTCGACCCCCATGATCTCGGTGACGGTGCTGTCATCCTCCAGCAGGTTCGCCACCCGCGTTCCGAGCTGACCTCCCATACCCGTGATCAGGACGCGCACGGATGCCTCCCGCCCTCGGCCCCCTGCCTGCTCGCCAAGCGTCGCACGCGACCATGATGACCCGTCGAGCCAGGTCCGGACCACCGCCGAACGGCCCGAACGTGACCGGATCGGCCCCGCTGCCGGTCGTGGCACACCCGGCGACGGGTCCCACCCATCAGGTGTTCTTCTCGTAGACGAGCCGCAGACCGTGCAGGGTCAGCCAGGGCTCGTCGGCCTCGATGTGGCGCGAGAGGGGCGCGATCAGGGGCGCCAGACCCCCGGTGGAGATGATCCGACACGCCCCCAGCTCGTCCTGGATGCGCTCGCACAGCCCGTCGACCTGCGCCGCGAAGCCATAGACCGCACCGGACTGGATCGACTCGACCGTGCTCTTGCCCAGCACGTGGCGCGGTTCCTTCAGCTCCACGGCCCGCAGCGCCGCGGCCCGTCCCACGAGGGCGTCCATGGAGATCTCGATGCCAGGGGCGATGGCGCCGCCGAGGTACTCGCCGTTGGCCGACACCGCGTCACAGGTCGTGGCCGTCCCGAAGTCGACGATGATCGTGGGTCCGCCGTAGACGTCGTAGGCCGCGACCGCGTTGGCGATGCGGTCGGCGCCCACCTCTTTGGGGTTCTCGTAGAGGATGGCGATGCCGGTGCGCACGCCCGGTTCGATCACCACGGGATCGTCCTCGAGGTACCGCTCGGCGAGCTCGCGCAGGCTCGCCGTGAGCCGGGGGACGCCCGACGAGACGGCGAGCCCCTCGATGTCGGCCAGCGCGTAGCCCCGCAGCGCCAGGAAGCCCTGCAGGGTCACGGCCAGCTCGTCGGAGGTCCGCGCCGACACGGTGGAGATCCGCCAGTGGTCGAGCAGTCCGGTGTCGCAGGCCCGGGGTCGGGGCGGGGGCTCGTCGTCGATCTCGTAGAGACCGACGACGGTCTGGGTGTTGCCGGCATCGATCACGAGCAGCACGGCGGCGCTCCTTTCTGCGGCCTAGTCCGCATCGCACTCGGTGACGACGTCGAGGCCGATGTCGAGCACGGGAGCGGAGTTGGTGAACGAGCCCACGGAGATGCACTGCACCCCGGTGGCCGCGTAGGCGGCGATGGTCTCGAGCGTGACCCCGCCGGAGACCTCGAGCAGCGGGCGTCGGCCACCGGCGGCCTCGTGGGCGGAGGCGGTCAGCACGCACTCGCGCACCTGGGCGGGGCTCATGTTGTCGAGCAGGATGGCGTCGGCCCCGGCGCGCAACGCCTGCTCCACCTGCTCGAGACGGTCGGCCTCGACGTGGATGGTGCGACCGGGCCACTGGTGCCGGGCCCGGGCCACCGCCGCACCGATGCCGAGCAGGGTGAGGTGGTTGTCCTTCAACATCACCCACTCCGACAGGTTCCCCCGGTGGTTGGCGGCCCCACCGGCGCGCACCGCGGCCTTCTGCAGGGAGCGCAGACCGGGGGTCGTCTTGCGGGTGTCCCAGACCCGGGCCGGCCCGCCGGCGGCCGCAGCGTCGACGAAGGCCCGGACCCTGGTGGCGATCCCGGACAGGTGCGACAGGAAGTTCAGGGCGGTGCGCTCCGCGGTGAGCAGGGGCGCCAACGGCCCTTCCACGACCCCCACCGGCACGCCCGCCCTGACCCGGTCGCCGTCGTGGGCCGACCACGTCACGACCAGACGCGCGTCGAGCTGGGCGAAGGCCTCCTCGGCGCAGGCGCAGCCGGCGAGCACGCCGTCGACCCGCGGGACGAACGCCGCCCGGGCCGTGACGTCGGCCGGCAGCAGCATGGCGGTCAGGTCCCCCAGGGGGGTGAGGTCCTCGGCCAGCGCACGGGCGACGGCCTCGACGACCACGTGACGGGGCGGCTGCAGCTCGGGGCGCACCCGGACAGCCTGCCCCAGCCGTGCCGTCGTCGGGAAACCGGGGCGATCCGCAGGGAGGGCGTGGTGCCCGCTCAGGAGAACTCGAGCGCGTCGACGCAGACCGCGGAGGCCACCACCAGGCTGAGCAGCGGGTCCTCGAGGAGGCGGTGCAGCTCGACCACGTAGTGGTCCGCGGCGGTGAAGGACTTGAGCACGCCGGCGAAGGTCTTGGTCAGCCGGGCCACCTCGACGCCCGTCCAGTCGACGATGCGGTAGTGGGAGCGACGGCGGTCGACCACCTCGACGACCCCCAACACGTACCCGCCGGACTCGAAGGCGAAGTGGCCCTTCTCGCGACGCACCAGCCACCCGATCTCGCTGCCCATCCCCGAGGCGAGGTGCAGGCGCTCCCCGCTGCCCGGGGGTCGGGTCAGCACGAGCTGCACGTTGCCGTCCACATCGGTGATCTGCAGCGTGAAGCCGTCGTGGCCACGGCGATCGCGGGGGCCCACCCGCCGCACCGCGCCGAGCTGCACGCCGGTGGGAGCGAAGATGGCGAACTCGCTGGTGGCGCCGGTCAGCCCGGCTCGCTGGTTCACCACCAGGACCGGCTCGTCGAAGAGGGTGCCGCCGCCCACGAAGGCCGCCTGGTGCAGGCCGGCCTGGCGGGTCACCTGTCGACGCAGCCGACGGTCCGACGCCCGCACCCGGGGGACGGCGCCCGCGGCGTCGGGCGCGTCGGTGACGGGACTGCCGCCCGAGGCGGCGTGCTCGGTCCAGCGAGCCCCGTCCCAGAACCGCACCTCGTGACGCCCGTAGGGATCGGGGTACCAACCGGCAGACGGCGTCGGCGAAGCCACGACCGGCGAGCGTACCGGTCGCTGCGGGTCCGGTCGCTCAGCCGGCCGCGTCCAGCACGATGCGAGCTCGGAGGTCGGGATCGCGCCCGGGGAAGTCCCCCCGGGTGTGGGCGCCCCGGCTCTCGGTTCGGGTCCGGGCGGCCACGACGACCGCCCGGGCCACGTCGACCAGGTTGCGGGCCTCCCACGCGGTCACGGTCCGGGTGGGCCCGACCAGATCGGATGCAGCGGCTTCGACCACCTCGGAGGTCTCGTCGAGCGAGGTGGCGGACCGCAGCACACCGGCACCGGCGGTCATGGCGCGCTGGAGGCGGGCGCGCGCCCGGGACACCGCGTCGGCCGGGTCCGACGCCGGCGAGTCGTCGACGGGGACGGGGATCGGGCGTTCCCAGCTCGGAGGCGGCGACCAATCGGCGGCGCGGCGCCCCCCGATCGCATGGGGGCCGACGTCGCCGGCGAGCACGGCACGCATGGCGCCCGTCGCAGATGGACCGGCATCCCCCCGCTCGATGCGCTCCACGACCCGGAAGGCGAAGACCATGCCCTCGAGCAGCGAGTTCGACGCCAGACGGTTGGCCCCGTGGACCCCCGAGCAGGCGACCTCGCCGGCCGCCCAGAGGCCCGGCAACGACGAGGACCCGTCGAGGTCGGTCACGATGCCACCGCACAGGTAGTGCGCCGCCGGAGCGATGGGCAGCCAGTCCGCCGCGGGGTCGAGGCCCACCTCGGCCAGGGCGGCCGCGATGGTCGGGAAGCGCTGGTCGAAGGCCTCGAGGCCGGTCGCGTCCAGCAGGCAGTGGTCCACACCCAGGGCCAGCATGCGTCGGGTCATGGCACGGCTCACCTCGTCGCGGGGTGCCAGCTCGTCGACGAAGCGCTCGCCGTGCACGTCACGCAGCAGGGCCCCGTGGCCACGCAACGCCTCCGACAGCAGCGGACGAGGCATGCGGGGGTGGTGCAGCGCCGTCGGGTGGAACTGCACGAACTCCACGTCGGCGACGGCGACACCGGCCCGCAGCGCCATCGCCACACCGTCGCCGGTGGCCTCGAGGGGGTTCGTGGTGACGGCGAAGAGCTGCCCCGCGCCGCCGGTGGCCAGCAGCACGTGCTCGGCCCGCACCTCGTGGCGTCGGCCGTCCCGGTCGTAGGCCACGACACCCCGACACCTGCCGGCCTCGACGAGCAGCTCGGCCGCGAAGGCGTGCTCGTGCAGCGCCGCTGCGGTGGCGTGCACCGCCTCCACGAGGGCGCGCTCGATCTCGACGCCGGTGGCGGCACCCCCGGCGTGCACGACCCGGGGGAGGCTGTGGCCGCCCTCGCGTGCGAGCTGCAGGCGTCCCTCCTCGTCCCGGTCGAACATGGCACCGAGGGCGATGAGCTCGTTGACCCGGCCGGGCCCCTCGTCCACCAGGACCCGCACCGCGTCGGTGTCGCACAGCCCGGCGCCAGCGGCGAGCGTGTCGGCCAGATGGAGGTCCGTGGAGTCCGGGTCCTCGCCCAGGACCGCCGCGACCCCGCCCTGGGCCCACCGGGTGGTGGTCTGGGTGAGCTCCCCCTTGGTGAGCACCCCCACGCGCATGCCGTGGACGCCCGCGGCCCGCACCGCTGCGGAGAGCCCCGCCACCCCGCTGCCCAGCACGAGCAGGTCGAGGGCAGCGGGGCGCGGATCGGGTCCGGTCATGGCCCGTTCACCGGCCGACCGGCACGGCGTCGGCCACGTCCACGTCCGCGTCCACGTCCACGTACCACCGAGGTCCGGGCGCGTCGACGGTCGCCAACCGGGCCGCCGTCTGCTCGTCGACGACCCGGTTGGCCCGGTCGACGTGCACCACCCGGGGGACGTAGCCGTCGAGCTCGGCGTCCTCGACGTCCGCGTAGGTGATCACGATGACGCGATCGCCGGGCTGCACCAGACGGGCGGCAGCGCCGTTGAGGCACACGTCACCCGGGCCGCCGGGGATGGCATAGGTCTCGAAGCGGGCACCGTTGTCGAGGTCCACGACCTGGACCTGCTCCCACTCGCGGATGTCGGCCAGCGCCATCAGCCGGGTGTCGAGGGTGATGGAGCCGACGTAGTGCAGGTTCGCGTCCGACACCGTGGCGCGGTGGATCTTCGACTTCATCATGCGGCGACGCATGCGGTCTCCTCCTGTGAGCTTGGCGCCCGTCCGGGTCGCCCTGCCGAGACGGCGAACGGTAGCAGGAGCGAGTGGGGGCTCACCCCTCCGGCACGCGCACCCCGAGGTTGTCGAGCAGCCGTGGTGTGCCCAGGCGCGCCGCCACCAGCAGGCGCACCTCCCCGACGAGGCGGCGGCAGGGCTGCAGGGTCGCGGCATCGACCACCTCGGCGTAGTCCAGTCGGCACAGGGGCTCGGCGGTGATGACCTCGGCCATGCGGGCGGCGACGACCTCGCCGTCGCGCTCGCCTGCCTGCACGACCGACGCACCCTCCAGCAGCGCCCGGTGCAGCACCGGCGCCACCGCTCGCTCCTCCGGGTCCAGGTAGACGTTGCGGCTCGACATGGCCAGGCCGTCGGGCTCGCGCACGATGGGGCAGCCCACCACCTCGACCGGCAGCGACAGATCGGCCGCCATGCGCCGCACGACGGCGAGCTGCTGGTAGTCCTTCTCCCCGAAGTAGGCCCGGCAGGGCCCGACGATGCCGAACAGCTTGGCCACCACCGTGGCCACGCCGGCGAAGTGGGTGGGACGGGCGGCTCCCTCCATGCGCTCCGAGACACCCGCCACGCTCACCGTGGTGGCGATGGGCTGCGGGTACATCTCCTCGACGGGCGGGGCGAACACGACCTCCACCCCGACCGAGGTGCACAGGGCCAGGTCGCGCTCGAGGTCCCGGGGGTAGCTGGCGAGATCCTCCTGCGGGGCGAACTGCAGCGGATTGACGAAGATGCTGACCGCCACCACCTCGTCGGCGGCCCGAGCGGCCCGCATGAGCGACAGGTGGCCCTCGTGGAGGTAGCCCATCGTCGGCACGAAGCCGACCCGCCGGCCCGACGCCCGGACCCGGTCGAGCAGGGCACGCAGCTCGTCGATCCGCGTCACCACGTCCAGGTCCGGGGCCGTCACGTCCGCACCTTGGCACACCGCCGCCGACGGGTCCGAACCCGCGGGCACCACGTCGGGCCCTGCGGCTCAGTCGTCATCGACCAGCCGTCGGGCGAGGCGGACCATGGCTTCGTAGGCAGGTCGCTCGTCGGGGTCCAACGCCGCGAGGTGGCGCTCGACGGTGTCCCAGTCGCCGCGGGCCGCCGGCCCCGTCAGCGCGGCCCGCGGACCCAGCGCGGCCACGTTCTCGACGGTGCCGCGCACCAGGTCCAGGTAGGCCTCGAAGGGCACGCCGATGCCTCCGGCCACCCGGGCCACCTGTCCGAGCAGCGCCACGAGATGGTTGGAGGCGATGCAGGCCGCGGCGTGGTAGGCGACCCGGTCGCCGTCACCCAGCTCGAACCACCGGCCACCGAGCGCCGTGACGACCTCGACGGCGAGGGGATCACCGGTCACGGCGAACCACGCCCCGGACCGCAGTCGATCAGCGCCCACCGCGGGGTTGGGCAGCGCCACCAAGGGGTGCAGGGCCATCCGACGCCGGTGCGGCGCCAGCACCTCGGTGCCGAGCGATCCCGAGAGGTGACCGACGACGGTGGACTCGACCGGCGCCACCGCCGCCGCCACGGATGCGATGGCCGCATCGGGCGTGGCCAGCACCAACAGGTCGACCTCCCGGGCCGCGTCGGTCACGTCGTCGTCGCGACCCAGCGGCGCCAGCACGGTCCAACCCGCTGCGGCCAACGCGCCCTGGAGCGAGCCGCCGGCGCGACCCGCACCGATCACCCGCAGCGAGCGGGGCGGGAGCGACGACATCGCCTCCTCGAGGGCCATCGCCTCAGAGAGGACCGAGGCAGAAGACGTGCCCCTCGGCGAGCTCGAGTGCCCGCTCGGGCACGAGCTCGGGCGCGAGATCCGCCAACGGCGCCAGGACGAACTTGCGCTTGTACATCCACGGATGGGGGATGATCAGGTCCGGCTCGTTCACCTCCAGGCCCTCGATCCACAGGATGTCCACGTCGAGGGTGCGCGGTCCCCAGTGCTGCATGCGCACCCGGTTGGCCGCCGCCTCGAGCCGGTGGCACACGCCCAGCAGCTCGCGCGGGCTCAGGTCGGTGTCGACCTGCACCACGATGTTGAGGAAAGCCCCCTGGCCCGAGGGCCCGCCCACCGGCGAGGTCTCGTAGACGGGCGACACCGCCACGACGCCGGACAGCGAGGCCACGGCCTCCCGCAGCAGCTCCCGCCGGTCGCCCAGGTTGGAGCCCAGCCCCAGATAGGCCCGCGTCCCCATCAGCGTCGACGGACGACCCGCACGCCCGACGTGGCGAGCTGCTGGGGCACGGGGGGACGGAGCTTGCGCACGGCCACGGTCACCCCGCTGACCCGCGCATCGACCAGCACCACCTCCGCGAGGCGTTCGGCCAGGCGTTCGAGCAGCGTGAAGCGCTCGGTCGTCAGCACGCGCTCCACCTCGGCCGCCAGCGCGCCGTAGTCGATGGTGTCCTCGAGGTCGTCGCTGGCGCAGGCGGCGCGCAGGTCCGCCTCGACGTCGAGATCGACCTCCAGGGGCTGGGCGCGGACCTGCTCCTCGGGCAACGCGCCGCAGAACCCGCTCGCCCGCAGCCCGCGCAGCTCGATGACCTCAGCCATCGGCTGCGAGCTTGCCGGCGACGGCCACCAGCTCCCGGCCCACCGGCCCCATCTGCCGCCCGGTGATCTGCTCCACGACCATGATGGCCCGGGGGCCCTCATCGATGAGCCCGACCCAGAGCAGGTAGCCGGCCATGATCCCGCACAGTCGGTCGCCCAACTCCTCGCCGTGCACCAACAGCTTCGCTCCGCTGCCGAGCAGGCTCTTCATCTCCGGATAGACGCTGCCCAGGTACACCGCGGGCTCGTCGGCCGAGCTGAAGGGCCAGTGGCGCCACGCCACGTTGAGCTCGTCGTAGTTGTGGAGGTTGTGCGGCGCCGCGATCACCGACACCACGTAGGTGAAGCCCTGTTCGCGGATCCAGATGATCTCCTCCTGACGACGGACCTTCCGGTGGTTCTGGCCGTAGCCACCCGGCCGCTCGCACACCGCGAGCTGGTCCTTCATGATCCAGAAGAAGTTCCTGGGCCTGATGCCCTGAGCCCACTTGCCCTTGACTGCCACGCCCCTCATGCTGCCACGACTTTGGCCGCCTGCACGGCAGCCAGGACGTCGTGCACCCGGACCATCCGGGCTCCGAGGGCGAACGACCACACGGCGGAGGCCACGGAGCCCTCCAGACGGTCCTCGACCGGGACCGGCTCCGCGGCCCCGTCCGACGCGGTGAGCAGCTCGCCCAGGAACCACTTCCGACTGGTCCCCACCAGCACGGGCCGGCCCGACTCGACGAGTCGGTCGAGGTGCCGCAGCAGCGACAGGTTGTGGGCGGAGGTCTTGCCGAAGCCGATGCCGGGATCGATCCACACCTCGGACACGCCCGCTGCTTCCGCCTGCGCCGCGCGCTCGGCGAGGAAGGCTGCCACCTCCTCGACGACGTCACCGTAGGTGGGCGCCTGCTGCATCGTCGCCGGTGTGCCCTGCATGTGCATCGCCACCCACCCGACGCCGAGCTCGGCCGCGACGGGCCACAGCGAGGCGGACACGTCGTTGACGAGGGTGGCCCCCGCCGCCACGGCGGCCCGGGCCACGGCGGGCTTCACCGTGTCGATGGAGACCCGCACGTCGCCTGCCAGCGCCTCCACCACGCCGAGGACGCGGCGCAGCTCCTCCGCCTCGTCGACGAGGCGGGCGCCGGGGCGGCTCGACTCCCCGCCCACGTCCACGATGTCGGCACCCTCGGCGATCATCTCGCGACCCCTCGCCACGGCCGACTCCAGGTCGGCGTAGCGGCCGCCGTCGGAAAAGGAGTCGGGCGTCACGTTGAGCACGCCCATCACGAGGGGCGCACCCGGCCGGTCAGGAGTCGCGGAGGCCTCGGGCACGGGCCGTGAGGCTAGCGGACGCCGTCGATGAGCCGCATGGCCTCGAAGCGGGTGGCGGTGTTGTCCCGGAACAGCCCGCGCACGGCGGAGGTCACGGTGGACGCACCGGGCTTGCGCACGCCGCGCATCGACATGCACAGGTGCTCGGCTTCGATCACGACCAGCACACCCCGGGGTTGCAGGGTGCGCTCCAGCTCGTCGGCGATCTGCGAGGTGAGACGCTCCTGGACCTGCGGGCGCTTGGCGTAGGCGTCGACCAGGCGGGCCAGCTTCGACAGACCGGTGACCCGCCCGTCCTCGTTGGGGATGTAGGCGACGTGGGCCTTGCCGATGAAGGGCACGAGATGGTGCTCGCACATCGAAGTCATCGCGATGTCGCGCACCATGACCATCTCGTCGTGCTCGGCCTCGAACATGACCTGCAGGTGCTGGTCGGGCTCCTCGCGCAGGCCCGCGAAGACCTCGTCGTACATCCGCGCCACACGGGCCGGCGTGTTCTGGAGCCCGTCCCGGTCGGGATCGTCACCGATGGCGATCAGGATCTCACGAACGGCACGCTCGATACGGGGGAGGTCCACAGGCCCGAAGGGTACCGGCCGCTCGCCTGCCACCTGTTCCCCGAGCTCGTCGAGGCCCATGAGGCGACCCAGTTCGATCAACTCGTCCGTCGTGCTCTCACTCACGGATGACCTCCGCTGGGGTACCGGCACCGCCGGGGCGTGAACGGGAACTCGCTGGCCCGCAGGGGCCCTGATCGCCCGACCGCGGCGCAGCGCGGCGCGGCGGGGATCGTCATCGGCTGTCAAGGCTCGCTGGGAGCGGGGTATTCCCGGTCGGATGGACCGCCGTCGCCGCTGCTCCAGCGTTCCAGGCCGGCGAACAGGTCCTGGAGGTGCACGTCGGTCAGCGTCTCGTGCTCCACGAGGGCGTCGGCCAACCGGTCGAGCGTCACCCGGTGCAGGGTGAGGATCTCGCGTGCTTCGTCGTGGGCCTCCTCGAGCAGTCGGCGCACCTCCCGGTCGACCAGGGCGGCCACCTCGTCGGAGTAGCCCTGCTCGTGGTGCAGCTCCTTGCCCACGAACACGTCGCCCTCGCGTTGGCCGACCTGCTGAGGCCCCACGGCGTCGCTCATGCCGAACTGGGTCACCATGGCCCGGGCGATGGTCGTGGCCCGCTCGATGTCGTTCTGGGCGCCGGTCGTGGGGTCGCCGAAGATGAGCTCCTCCGCCGTGCGGCCCCCCATGAGCATGGCCATCTCGTCGCGCAGCTCACCCCGGCTCTTCATGTTGCGGTCCTCGGTGGGCAGCGCCAGCGTCCAGCCCAGGGCGCGCCCACGGGCGAGGATCGACACCTTGTGGATGGGATCGGTGTTGGGCAGCACGTGGCCCACGAGGGCGTGCCCGGCCTCGTGGTAGGCGATGACGCGCCGCTCCCGTTCAGACATGACGCGGGTCCGCCGTTCGGGCCCGGCCAGGACCCGCTCCACCGCCTCTTCGAGCTCGTGCATGGTGATGCGGCCGCTGCTGCGACGCGCGGCCAGGATCGCCGCCTCGTTGACGGTGTTGGCGAGGTCGGCGCCGGTGAAGCCCGGGGTTCGGCGCGCCACCACGGCCAGCTCGACGTCGTCGGCGAGGGGCTTGCCCTGCGCGTGGATGGCCAGGATGGCCTTGCGGCCCTCCAGGTCGGGCTGGTCCACCACGATGTGGCGATCGAAGCGTCCGGGTCGCAGCAGCGCGGGGTCGAGGATGTCGGGTCGGTTGGTCGCCGCGATGAGGATGACCCCGGTCGTGGCGTCGAAGCCGTCCATCTCCACCAGCAGCTGGTTGAGCGTCTGCTCGCGCTCGTCGTGGCCGCCGCCCAGCCCGGCACCGCGGTGCCGGCCCACGGCGTCGATCTCGTCGACGAACACGATCGCCGGTGCGCTGGCCTTGGCCTGCTCGAACAGGTCCCGGACGCGACTGGCACCGACGCCCACGAACATCTCCACGAAGTCCGAACCCGAGATGTGGAAGAAGGGCGCGCCGGCCTCGCCGGCGACGGCCCGGGCCAGCAGCGTCTTGCCCGTGCCGGGCGGCCCGAACAGCAGCACCCCCTTGGGGATCTTGGCGCCCAGGGCCTGGAACTTGGCCGGGTTGGCCAGGAACTCGCGGATCTCCCGCAGCTCCTCGATGGCCTCGTCGCAGCCGGCCACGTCGGCGAAGGTCACCTGGGGCTGGTCCTTGTCGAACTGGCGGGCCCGGGACTTGCCGAAGGAGAAGACCCGCCCACCACCCTGCATGCCCGACAGGAACCACAGGAACAGTCCGACCAGCAGCACCACCGGGAGCAGGTTGAACAGCAGGTCCATCCACACCGACGGGGGCTCGTTGTCCACGTCGACCACCACGCCCTGGTCGAGCAGCTGGGTGGTGAGCCGCTCGGTGTAGTCGTCGGGGAACGAGGCACGGACCTCGGTGCCGTCGTCGAGGGTCGCCGACACCGTGTCGCTGCGGTCCTTCAGCTCGGCCTCGACGACGCGACCCTCGGCCAGCGCCGCTTCGAACGCGGTGAGCGACAGCTCCTGGCGGTCGTCGCCGCCGCCCCACCCCCAGAACGCGAGCAGGCCGACGAGGACGGCGACGCCGCCGGCGATGGCCAGGGTGCGGGGCGAGCGGCGGACCTTCACGGCCCCCAGAGGTTAGCGATCGGGTGGCCGCCGCGACCCGTCGGACGTACGACCCCCCACCTCGGCGCTTCGACGCCCGCGCCGGCGGACCTCCCCCACCGTCGGGGAGCCGGGCGCGACGACCGGATCAGGGTGTCGGGTCGGCCCGGTCGCCGACGCGATCGGCGGGATCGACCCAACGGCACAGGAACGGCAGGTTGCGATAGCGCTCCGCGACGTCGAGGCCGTAGCCGATCACGAAGTCGGCCGGGATCGTGAAGCCCACGTAGGCCAGGTCCGGCGCCACCTTCTGCAGCCCCTCCTTGAGGAGCAGCGCGCACACCTCGATGCTCGCCGGGTCGCGGGCCCGGAGGTTCTTCAGCAGGTAGTTCAGCGTCAGCCCGCTGTCGACGATGTCCTCGACCACCAGCACGTGCCGGTCCGAGAGGTCGAGGTCGAGGTCCTTCACGATGCGCACGACGCCGCTGGTCTTGGTGGCGCTCCCGTAGGACGACACCGCCATGAAGTCGAACTCGACGGGCAGGTCGATGGCCCGGGCCAGATCGGCCATGAACATGAAGGCGCCCTTGAGGACCCCGACCAGCAGCGGTGGGCGACCGGCGTAGTCGGCGGTGATCTGGCGGCCCAGCTCGGCGATCCGCGCCTGGAGCTGCTCCTGGGTGACGACGATCTCCCCGAGCTCGGGATGGCTGGTGGGGTCGCGCAGCGGGCCGCCGGGGTCCATAACTGGCGTCACCCTACTCGGGACCTCCGACCCCGTCGCCAACGGGCGGCGGGTCGAGGAGCAGACGACCCCGATGGCGACGCACGCGCCAGCCGCCGCCCACCTCGGTGGATCGGGCCTGGCCCGCCGCCACGGTCCGCACCCGTTCGATGACCGCTGTCGTGGGGGGCTGGCCGTCGTCCGAGCAGCGGCGCAGCCACGCCCGCAGCGCGACCGCGGCGACGGCGGGAGGTGCCGCCAGGACGGCGGCGGCATCCGTCGGATCGACGTGGCCGGCGTGCTCGTCGAGCGCGTCGGCCGCGGCGCGGGCGTGGCGCGCCGTGCGGGCCAGCAGCGGGACCACGTCGCGGCCGGCCACGTCGGCGAGCAGCGGCAGGACCTCGTGGCGGACGCGGTTGCGCCGGAAGGCCGGCTCGGCGTTGGTCTCGTCGTCGACCACGCGCAGCCCGAGTCGTTCGCACAGGGCACGGGTCTCGTGACGACGCAGCTCCAGCAGCGGGCGTCGACCGTCCGGGGCCATGCCGGCCAGGCCGTGCACCCCCGCGCCGCGCACGAGCTGGAGCAGCACCGTCTCCGCCTGATCGTCGGCGGTGTGTCCGAGCAGGGCGCCGGCGGGCAGCGCGGCGTAGCGGGCGCGCCGGGCGCGCGCCTCGAGGTTCGGGCCCGGCTCGACCGCCACGACCTCGACACGGCAGGGGACACCGAGGCGGACGCTCGTCGCGTGCACCACCTCGGCGTCCGTGGCAGACGAGGCCCGCAGCCGGTGGTCGACGTGCACCACCTCGACCACGCAACCGGCGGCACAGGCCAGCGCCACCAGTGCCGTGGAGTCGGCACCGCCCGACACCGCGCACACGACCGGCGACCCCGGCGGCGGGAAGGAGCAGCGGGCGAGGAGGCCGTCGAGCAACGCCGGCCCGTTCAGCCCACGGCGGCGAAGCTGACCCGCTGGATCCAGTGCTCGGGGTTGCGGATCTCGGCGATGGTCGGCAGCAGCTCCGGCGCCTCCCACGCCCGCTCCAAGAGGGCCGCCCCGCCGTTGGACTCGACCACCTCGATGAAGCGCTCACCCTGCTCGTACTGGTTGAGCTTCGCCTCGAGGCCGATCAACTGCTGCAGCAGCCGGGTCAGGCCCTGTGCGGACTTGCGCCGTTGGCGCAGCACCCGCTCGAAGCGCGCCGCGCTGGGGATGAGATCGGCCCCGGCCCGGCTCATGGTGACGTCGCCGTGCCCCTCCAGCAGGCTCATCAGCCCGCTCACCCGGTCGAGCACCTCGCGCTGCTCGGGGCTGGCCACGAGCCCCATCAGACCGCCCTCGGCCAGCGGGTTGGTGCCGTGGCGCAACGCCTCGGTGATGCGGTCCAGCGCGGCGATGAACCGGGCGGGGTCGGGATCGACCGCCTCGAGGGTCTGCTCGACGAGCCCCAGGAAGTGGCCCCGCATCCACGGGATGCCGGTGAACTGGGCACGGTGGGTGACCTCGTGGAGGGCCAACCACAGGCGGAACTCGCGGGGCGGGAAGGCGAACAGCTTCTCGAGCGACAGCACGTTCGGACCCACGTAGTAGACGAGGTCCTGGTCCTGCGGGGACTCCTCCTCGATGACCAGCAGGTCGTACTGGCCGAGCACGCGGGTGGACATCCAACCCAGCACCATGCCCAACTCGGCACCGGCGGCCCGGCGGGTCACCGATCCGAGCGGGGTGCTCATGCGCTCCTCGAAGCGGGTCAGCACCGGACGTAGGAGACGCTGGAACGACGCCACGTTGGCCCGGATCCAGCCGGCGCGGTCGGTGACGCGCCCACGCGCCGGCCCGGCGAGCGAGCGCAACCCCGTCGCCTCGGCGACGAGGTCCTCGGCCGCCGCGGTGAACTCGGCGAAGTCGGGCTCGAGGGAGTCGTAGTGGTACGACTCGGCGAAGGGCTCCCGACCGGCGACCCTGATGGCGACCCGCTCGGCGATCGCCCAGTCGACGGCACCGGCCACGGCTGCTACCTGGGGCCGTACTTCGGAGCGACGACCTTCTTCAGGTACCCGAAGGCGACGGCGAAGACCAGCAGGATGGCTGGAACGACGAGTGCAACGCCGATCCAGTAGTGCCACACGACAGCCAACATGGGACTGACTCTAGAGGCTGACGGGGCCGGCACCGCAAGCGGGCGACCACCGTCACCCGCGAACGCCGCTCCCGGACCGTCAGCTTGCGGTCTGGCCCGGTGCCGAGGGGGACTGCCGCTCGCCGCCGAGCTGCGAGAAGATCCGCTGACGCAGCGACTCCGGCACGTCCTCGTGGCAGTGGTGCTGGACGACGATGCGCAGCTCGGCCTCGAAGTCGTAGGCCTCCAGGCACGGGTTGCACCCGTCGAGGTGGCGTTGGATCACGGCCCGCCGCTCGATGGTCAGCTCGCCGTCGAGATAGGTGTACAGCTCGGCGATCGCCTCCCGGCAGGCCGCCTCGCTGTGATCGTGATCATGGTCGTGATGCTCGTGACCAACAGCCATCGAACCGCTCACTCCTGCCCGATATCGGTCTTTCCCGAGGCGCCGGCGGCGCCGGAGGTCGCGACACCGGCCACGGCCGGGTCCGCACCGTCCTCCTCGGCGGGAGCGGGGGCCAGGTTCCTGGCGACGGCGAACGCGTACAACTTCTTCTGGAGCCCCTTTCTTCCCCGATGCAGCCGACTCATCACGGTCCCGATGGGGATGTCGAGGATCTCGGCGATCTCCTTGTAGGAGAACCCCTCGACGTCGGCCAGCAGCACGGGCAGCCGGAAGTTCTCCGGCAGCTCCTCCACGGCGGCCTTCACCTCGCCGTCGGTGAACCAGTCCATGAGCTCGTCCTCGGCGCTGCGACCGACCGCCACGGCCTCGAGGCCCCCGAGTCGCCGGTAGAGGTACAGGTCCTCCACCTCGTCCAGCTCGGTCTCCTCGAAGCGGCGCTTCTTGGACCGGTAGGAGTTGATGAAGGTGTTGGTCAGGATCCGGTAGAGCCAGGCCTTCAGGTTCGTGCCCTGCTGGAAGCCCCCGAAGCCGCGGTAGGCGCGCAGGTACGTCTCCTGGAGGAGATCCTCGGCGTCGGCCGGGTTGCGGGTCATGCGCAGCGCCGCCGCGTACAGCGGGCCCATGAAGGGCTCCGTCTGCTCGGCGAACGTCGCCTGGTCGGCCATGGCGGTCAGGCTACCGGTTGGCCGCGGGACGGTCGGCACCGCCGGTCGTCCCGCAGCGCCGGTCGACTCCTCCGACGCTTCCCCCGACGCCGGGCCATCCGCAGCACGGGCTCAGCCGCCCGTCACCGCGGCGCAGGCCTCCACCGAGCCCTCGTCGATGAGGGCGTTGGCGGCGTCCACCTCACCGGCCAGGGCCAGGAGCTCGTCGTAGAGCGGCGACGCGAAGATGTCCTGCCCTGCGGCGACCTCGTCGAGGATCCGGTTGGAGTAGGTGTCCAGCGCGGTGTACGCATCGGAGAGGTAGTAGTACTGCTCCACCGCCGAGGCGCACGACGAGAGGTCCGACTCCGACGACGACAGCCTCGACTCGAGATCGGAGATCTCCGCGTTGGCGCTGTCGAGGTCCTCCTGCGCCGCGGCCAGCTCCGCCTCGGCCGCATCGGCCCGCTCCGCCTCCGCGTCGGTCTCCCGTTCGGCGGCGGTCAGCGCGGACTCGGCGTCGTCGACGCTTCCCTGCTTGGAGCTCGCCCCCAGGAAGAACGCCGCCACACCCACCACGATGACGGCGAGCAGTCCCAGTAGCGCGAACAGCACGCCCTTGCCCCCCTTGCCGCTCTTGCCGGTGGGCGCAGCAGGCTCCGGCTGATAGGGCGACGCCGACTCCGACGGGGCGAACAGCCCCGGTGTCTGCTGGGTCGGCTCCCACGCCGGCGGCGGCTGCTGGGCCTGCCACTCCGGTGCCGGCTGCTGGGCCTGCCACTCCGGCTGGGGCGGGCCGCCGTACGGCGCAGGCTGACCCCAGTCAGGGGCACCGGGAGGCGGAGGGGTGTTCGACATGGAGGGGCTCCTCGCTCGGAAGAGCAGAGTCTTGCATCGTCGGTGCCGGCGTGCGGGCCCCGGTCCCGACGCACACCGCCGGCTCCGCGGCCGGCGTTTGGGCCCCATGGCCGCCGCCTCTCTATGGTGAAGCCGTGAGCGGCACCGAGTACGACCTCGTGATCATCGGCGGCAACGCCGCCGGTCTCTCCCTCGCCATCTCCTCGCTGCGCTCGGGCGTCCAGAGCGTGCGCGTGGTCGAACCCACCTCGGCCGTGGTGTTCCCCGAGCTCGTGGGCGAGCAGCAGCTCGACATCGGCTACGGCGAGAGCCCGACCTCGGTGGACGTGGCCCCACCGAGCGACGGGTCGGCGGAGACCGGCCTCGTCGTGCGCACCAGCAAGCACGAGTACCGGACCCGTGCCTGTGTCATCGCCCTGCGCACCGACGCGCCCGACTGGCAACCCCCCCTGGAGGTGGCCTCGAGCGACCGGATCCTCATCGACACCCTCCCGGAGACGGCACCCGACGAGGACGTGCTCGTCATCGGCTTCACCGACCACGCGGTGGAGCTGACCTCGCTGCTGGCGACCGCCGGTGCCGGCGTGGTGCTCGCCGCCGGGGGCATGGACCCGACCAGGCTGTCGCCGGCCGGGGAGAACTGGCTGCGTCGCCTCGAACGCGAGCGTCGCGCCACCGTCCTGTACCGGTCGCTGCCCGACGAGGTGGCCGTGGTGGACGGCTACCCCATGGCCTTCTTCAACGACCGGCGGACACCCGACCTGCAGTTCGACCACGTGGTGTTCGCATCGGGGCGCCGCACGCTGAGCCCCGCCGACGTGGGCATGACCGAGGCGGCACTGCGGTCGGGCCGGGTGTGGTTCGTGGGTGAGACCGACGAGGAGAACCCCGACGTGCCCACGGCCCCGGGCTGGCGCATCGGCTTCGACGTGGCCACGGCCTTCCCCGAGCTGGAGGTCGCACCCCGCTCGGCGGCCGAGGTGCGCCGCCGCTTCACCTCGGTCATCGAGGACCTGCGGGCCGAGAACTACAACGCCACGATCACCTCGTTCGAGCCGACCCACTCCGACCTGTGGGTGCTGCGGGTGAAGCCGGATCGGGGCGACATCTCCCACCTCCCCGGCCAGTACGCGTCGCTGGGGCTGGGCTACTGGGAGGCGCGCATCGACGACGCCGAGGACGCGAACCTGGACGAGAAGTGGGACAAGCTCGTGCGCCGGTCGTACTCGATCTCGCACTGCATCTTCGACGGGCACGGCTACCTCGCGGCCGGGCCCGGCGAGGAGCTCGAGTTCTACATCGTGCTGGTGCCCCCGACGCCCGACAACGTGCCCGGGCTCACCCCTCGCCTGGCCCTCAAGCGACCGGGCGACCGGATCTACCTCGGCCCCAAGGTCGCCGGCCGCTACACGCTGGGACCGGTCGTCGACCCGGATTCCACGGTGGTGTTCCTGTCCACCGGCACCGGGGAGGCACCCCACAACGCCATGGTGGTGGAGCTGCTGCGCAAGGGCCACCGCGGCCCCATCGTCTCGGCGGTGTCGGTCCGCCAGTGGCAGGACCTGGGCTACCTCGACAAGCACCGCACGATCGAGAAGCACTGGGGCAACTACCACTACTACCCCATGCCGACCCGGGAACCCGACGTCCCGAAGCGCTACATCCAGGACCTGATCCGCAACGACGTGTTCGCCACGGACTTCGGCGTGGAGCTCGACCCGACCCGCACCCATGTCTTCCTGTGCGGCAACCCGGCCATGATCGGGCTGCCCGAGGAGGTCGACGGCGAGACCCGGTTCCCCGAGGTGACGGGCGTGGTGGAGCTGCTCGTCGAGCGGGGCTTCACGGTCGACCACCGCAACCAGCGGGGCAACATCCACTTCGAGGAGTACTGGTAGTCGGCGACCGGTCGCCGGCAGCGAATCCTCGCTCGGGCACCGCGTAGGCTCCGGCCATGGGACTCGCCGCCGACCTCGGCTACTCGTACCGCACCCCGAACGCCATCCAGCGCTTCGGCCAGGCCTTCGGCTCCACCAAGGCCGGGGCCTGGACCTTCTCCCGGTCGCTGCGTCACCTGGACCGCGCGCTGCACAAGCTGTCGAAGGGCCGCACGAGCTTCCCCATGGTGCTGGCGGGTCTGCCGGTGCTCATGGTGACCACCACCGGTCGGCGCAGCGGCGAGCCCCGCACCACGCCGCTCATCGCGCCGCCGGTGGGCGACACCCTGGCGCTGGTGGGGACGAACTTCGGCCAGAAGAACACGCCGGCCTGGGTGTTCAACCTCGAGGCCGACCCTCGGGCCACCGTCGAGTACCACGGCAAGACGCTCGAGGTGACGGCGCGCCCGGCCACCGAGGACGAGCGCGCCGACATCTGGAAGACGGCGGGGGCGATCTACGGCGGGTACTCCAAGTACCAGCAGCGCATCAGTGGACGCGACATCCGCCTGTTCGTGCTCGAGCCCACCGACGCGTAGCCGGCGCACTTCCTCGACTCGCCCTCCCCGGGGACGGGTGGGACTACCGTCACGGCGATGACTCGACGCCTGCCCGTCCTCGCCCTGCTGCTCGCGGTCCTCGTCGGGGCGACGGCGCTCGCCGGCTGCGGCGGTGGGGACGACGACCCGGGTAGCGCCGGTGAGGCGGTCACCGCCGACCTGCCGCCCTGCCCCCTGGACGCGCTCGAAGGGGCGACGGGACCCGTCGAGGTCGTCGTGTGGTACGCCCTGCAGGCGAAGCAGGAGGAGACCTTCCAGCAGCTCGCGCAGGAGTACAACGCCTCCCAGGACCGGGTGCAGGTCCGGGTCGAGAGCCAGGGCGCCTCGGACACCGAGCTGCTGCGCAAGTTCACCGCCGCCGTGCCGTCCCGCCAGCTCCCCGCCCTGGTCGGCGGCAACGCCAGCATGACCCAGCTCATGGCCGACAGCGGCGTGGTGTTGCCGGCTCAGTCCTGCGTCGACGCGTCGGGCACCGACCTGTCGCCGTTCGTGGCGAGCATGCGGACCGCCAACACCATCGACGGCGTGCTGTGGCCGTCCGCGGTCTCGCCCAGCTCGATGCTGCTCTACTACAACAGGGACCACTTCCTCCGGGCCGGGCTCGATCCCGAACAGCCGCCGGGCACGTTGGCCGAGCTACGGGCGGCAGCCGAGGCGATCAAGGCCGCCGGCATCGTCGAGAAGCCCTTCGTGCAGGAGCTGCGCTCGGTGCAGATCGAGTACCTGCTGACCGGCGCCGGGTCCACGCTCGTCGACAACGACAACGGGCGCTCGGCCCCGGCGACCCGGGCGACGTTGACCGACAACCCCACGGCACTCGAGATCTTCGAGTGGTTCGCCGACATGCAGGCCGACGGGTTGCTCAACGCCATCCCGCTCGCAGAAGGACGGGTCGACCAGTACCTCGCCATGGCCAGCGGCCAGGCGTCGATGCTGATCGAGCCCTCGGGTTCCGCGACCTCGATCGAGGCCTTCCTGGGGGGCACGCTCGACACCGAGGGCCTCGACGGCGCGGCACCGGCCGATGCTCGCGGTCTCGACATCGACGCAGGCCCGTTCCCGGGGCTCGAGGCGCCGGGCCGCACGCAGGTCAGCGGTCCGGTCTGGTTCCTGACCTCGACCACCCCGCCCGAGGTCCAGGCCGCGGCGTCCTACCGCGCCGCCGCCGCGGACACACCGGAGGCGCAGACGTTCTTCGAGTCGAGCATGGCCGGGCAGTGGCTCGAGATCGCCAACGACCAGATGGACGACATCGACCCCGACTTCCCCGGCCCGCTGCTCGGCCCCTACGACGAGGCCCGCACCGCGCTCAGCGACGCCCTCGCCGCCATGCTGATCGAAGGTCTGTCACCCGCCGACGCCCTGGCCCGGGCACAGCAGGAGATCGACACGGCCATCGAGGCCTACGCCGCCGGCGGCTTCTGAGGCGCCGGCACTTCGAACCGGAGCCCGAGAGGCGGATCCGACCCGGGGATCCGGAGTTCCCGACGCTGGACCTCGCCGAACGGACGCGGTCTAGCCTCTCGTCGTGGAGCGAGTCGTTGCGTTGGGGATGCGGGCGACCGTCTGCACCGACATCGTCGGTTCGACGGCGATCCGATCCCGCATCGGCGACGACCGCGCCGACAGGCTGCGACACGACCACGACGAACTCATGGGTGGGGTCATCGCAGCGCACCGCGGTCGTGTGCTCCACTGGAGCGGCGATGGCGTGCAGTGCGAGTTCACCACGGCCTCGGCCGCCATCGCCGCCGCCGTCGACATGCAACGAGGCGTCCGCCGCTACAGCCGCGGAGCGAACGCGGTTGCGCCCTTCGAGATCCGGGTCGGTGTGTCGGTCGGCGAAGTCACCATCGACGACGCCGACGCCCACGGTGTGGCGGTCATCGAAGCGGTGCGCCTCGAGGCGCTCGCCGCGCCCGGCGAGATCCTGTCGACCGAGCTCGTCGAGCGGCTGGGCCGTCGCCGCAGCGATGCCGTGTTCGAAGAGGTCGGTGAACGGCGGCTGAAGGGCCTCGACGGGCCCGTGCAGGTGCTCCGTATCGTCGACACCTTCGCCGGAACACCGTTGCACGCGTTGCCGAAGGCACTCGCCATCGACCGTCGGTTCCCGCTCGTGGGTCGCGACGTGCCACTGGCCGAGGCGCTGCAGAGCTGGCGTGAAGCGGCCGCGGGCGCAACCCGCACCCTGCTGCTGTCGGGCCCACCGGGCGGGGGGGAAGTCCCGTCTGGTCGCCCAGCTCGTCGACCGGGCGCATGCCGAGGGGGCGGCCGTGCTGGCGGGTGCCTGCGACAGCGACTTCGTCGTGCCGTACCAGCCGTTCGCCCTGGCGCTGTGGGAGGCGGAGACCGACGAGGAGGTGGTCCGAGCCGTCTCGGCCGGCGAAGGACCACTCGGTCCGCTGTACTCCGCCCACCGCCATGCGGCGGTCGACGACCTGGGTGCCTCCGATCGGCTGGAGCTGTTCGACGCCATCGCCGCGTCGCTGCATCGCCTCGCCGGTGACCGTCCGCTGGTGCTGGTACTGGAGGACCTCCAGTGGGCGAACGAACCTACCGTCCAACTGATGCGCTACGCGCTCCAGCAGATCACCACCACCCGCCTGTTGCTGATCGCCACCTTCCGAGCCGACGAGGTCGACCCCGCTCACCCCCTGCACCGACTGCTCGCCGACGCGCACGCATGGCGCACCGTCCGGTCGTTGGTGCTGACACCGCTCGGCGAGGACGACATCGTGGAGATGCTCACCGCTCGCCTGCCCTCCGCCCCTGCCGATGCGTTGGGCCGTTTCGCCCGGCGAGTCCACGCCGAGAGCGCCGGCAGCCCGTTCTTCGTCTGCGAGCTGCTGCACCACCTGTCCTCGACGGGTGAGCTCGCCGCCATGCTCACCGCGCCCCAGGCGGAACGCCTGCCCATCCCGGCTTCGGTGCGCGACGTGGTCACCCAGCGCCTCGCCGGCCTGCCGGGATCGTGTGCCGACGTCCTGGCCAGAGCCGCGTTGATCGGTCTGACCTTCGACCTGGATCTGCTCGTCGCGGTGTCGGGACGACCGCTCGACGAGGTACTCGCCGCTGTCGAGGACGCGGGACGCGCCGCAGTGGTGCAGGAGATCGGCCCGAGCCGATTCTCCTTTTCGCACGCCATCGTCCGTTCCGTGCTGCACGACCGCCTGAGCGCGACGCGCCGCGCCCTGGGCCACCGGCGTGTCGCGGAGTGCATCGAGGCCCTCGGCCGCTCCCATCACGAAGAGCTGGCCCATCACTGGGCCGAGGCCGGCGATCAGGACCGGGCCATCATCCACCTCGAATCTGCAGCCCATGGCGACCTCGCGGCCCTTGCCTACGAGTCGGCGGCCGAGCGCTTCGAGGCGGTCCTGGATCACGTCCGACGGGTGCGGGCCGGCGACGATCATGCGCAGGCCCACGCGCCCCTCGGGGTCGGGCTGGCGCGACGCGGGCTCGGGCTGCCGAGCTACCTGCCACTCGTCGACGAAGCCGGGCGCCTCGCCCGCCGCCTCCGCGACCCCGATCTGATGGCCGATGCGGCGATGGCGAGCATCTGGCCGGGCAACCTCTTCATCCAGGCTGGCCGGACAGAAGCGAACTTCGTCGAGCTCTGCGAAGACGCGCTCGCATCGATCGACGCATCCGACCCCCGACGCGTCCGGATTCTCGCGACGATGGCGAGCCACCTCACCTTCGACCCTGACCGCGAGCGCCGTCAGGCCGCCCTCGACGCGGCGTACCGGGCCGCTCGTGAGAACGGCGACCCCGAGCTCATCGGTACGACGCTGGTGAGCGAGTACATCGCCATGTGGGACCCGAGCACCGCCGAGCGGCGTGCTGGCATCGCGCTCGAGCTCGGCCGCATGGCGCGGGCATCGGGCGACGACGACCTGGCGTTCTTCGCCGGGTTCTGCCTGGCCATGACCGATGTGGAGCACGGCCGGCTGGCCGAAGCCCGAGGCGGACTCACGCAGCTCCTCGACACGGTGAGCGTCGATCGCACCCTCTTCCACCGGTTCCTCGTCGAGCGCTTCCTCGTGTCGATCGACCTCTACACCGCGAAAGCCGACGTACAACGAGACATCGATGCACTGCTCGAACGCTACGCAGACAACCATGCAGACACCGAAGGCACCTGGGCGTTGCAGACGGCCGGACTCGCGCTGCAGCACGGCACCATGGCGGCCATGGCCGATGGCATGAAGGCCGTGATCGACGCATCGCCGATCGCGCCCAACTGGATGCCGGCTTACGGACTCGCACTGCTCGGGCGCGGCGACCGGGCAGGCGCCACCGAGGTGCTCGACGGATTCGAGGTTCCACCCCTCGACCACTTGTGGCTGACCACCTTGCAGGCGACCGCCGAGTTGGCGGTGGGTCTCGAACGCACGGACTGGTGCGAGCGAATCGCCAGCCTGTTGGAGCCCTATGCCGATCAGCTCGGGGTGACCTCCCACGGCACGTTGTGCTTCGGCCTGGTCTCGACCACCCTGGCCGCTCTGCGCCTCGCACTCGGCGACCCGTCCGGTGCCGCCGCGCTCCTCCACGATTCGGTGCGACGGGCCGATGAGATGGGCGCTGTGTTCGAACAGGTGAGGAGTCGCCGCCTCCTGGCCCAGGCGTGGTCCTGCCGCGACGGGTTCACTGTGGATGCGGAGCGGGTCGGCCGTGAGGCGATGGCGTTGGCCGAGAGCTACGGCTTCTCCGCCGAGAAACGACACCTGGAGCGCCTGCTGACGAGCGGAACCATCTCGGGGTAGCGGCATCGGAGCCAACCGGTCCGACGGATCACGGTGGTAGGGCGCCAGGCGGCGATCGATGACCGTGCTGGGGGTAGCCGGCGAGGTCGCCGGGTGCGGTGGCACCCACCGCCGTGACGTTCACGGCCACCGCGGTGGCATCCGCGGGGACCTGCCCAGCACCGGCAATGCGCACCGTCGCCGTCGAACCGGCCGTGAAGGTGACGCACTGGGCGGCGACGTCAGGGCAGGCGCCCGTACGGGTGCCTCCCCTCACCGCTTCCGCCAGGGAAGTCACGGGCAGGCATCTCCGCTGATCACGTAGCGGTCCGTACCCGGGTAGATGATCTCCGCTCCTTCCAGTTCCGGCTCGCTGCGGGCTACTCGAACGCCGAAGTCCTCAGGACGCTGCAAGGTGCCTTGCTCGCGTAGCTCCCCAGGCACGAGCGTCATCCGGGTCGGCCGCGCCGCATCGTTCGGGAACACAAGTTCGATGCTGACGTCGGTCGTGCAACCGTTCTCGACCTGGAACCTATCGCCTGGCGTCCCCGGCGGGAGGGGTACACAACAGGAGGCGGCGGCCGCAGTAGCTGTGACGGTCAAGACCGCCCAACCGACGATCCGCCTAGCAGTGGTACGGGACGGCAACATCGCCGGCCTCCTGCTCGTCGCTGTTTCCCACACGTGCCATTGAGCCCCTCTTCGACCAGGTGATCCACTCCGAACTGGTCGCCACCTTCCTCCCGTTGGGTGACGTGCACGAACTCGTGTCGACGATTCTCCTCCTCGCATTCACCTTCACAGAAGACCGTGTGCCCCCACGTGACGGCACCGGGTCCGCCTCTCCCCGCAGGGACTCGCAGTCCTTCGACGCAGGTCACCGCGATCCCACTCGCCGACTGGCCGCACTGATAGACGGCGGTGGCGTGAGCGAAGTCGGTGAGCGGCCCGGAGGCGAAGGGGTCCACCTTGTCGAGCCCCGCGTCAGCGTCTTCAGCGTCAGCAGCCGCTTTGCAGGCGGGTCCTACACCACCGGATTCTGCGCACGCGGCCCAGATCTGCGAGTCCCCGAAGGCGTCAGCGAAGGCACCACCCAACGCGCCGGCTATCAGCATCCTCAGCTCGAAGTTGGCGGCCGATGTGCCCGTTACGGCTGGCGTGCTGACCGACCCGGACTGCTGGCACAAGTCGGCGTGGGGCCCGCAGGAGGCGCAGGGCGGCGACGCCAACGATGTGACCGCGGGGCCCGATAACGGGGCACAGTCACCGAAGCCCAACTCTGCGACCTGCGACTTTGTGGAGCCCGAGAGGAGAATCGAACTCCTGACCTGCTCATTACGAGTTCGCCGAGGCAGGTCCGGTGAGTGCTGCTGCGTGTCGTCGCGTACCGCCTGAGCTGGGCGAACGCGAATCACGCTGTCGAGCGGTGTTGCCCTGTGTTGCCCGATGCCAGCGCTCGCGTTAGCAACGCGTTAGCAGGACGCGGTGAAGCACCCCGGGTCTGGTGGGCTCGCGAACCCGTCAGCGGTGGCCTGCGGTCGACAGGAGTCCTTGTTCTCTGGCTGCGGGACGGGCGTGAGGTCGTGCTCGGACCGAACCCGTTCGTGCGTTGCCGTGTGTCGCTCGCCAGTGTGATGGGACCATCCGTTCGCTAGGGGCATGGGACCACTTCTGGGTTCGGTCAGGTCCGGCGACGGGATGATCGTCGGCGGGGCCTTGGCCCGTCAAGGGTGCTGGTGATGGTGGGTTTCTGGCGTTGCCGGTAGGACTCGCCACCCGCGGGGCCGGTGGCGCCGTGGTAGCCGGTGACGTCGATGATCACGTCGATCTGGCGTTCGGCGTAGATCTTGACGCGGCCGCTGGTGCCGGGTTTGCCGAAGGCGGGCGTTGGAGGTGGGCTGCCCGGCCTGGTAGTTCAGGTTCGAGGTGGCGGGCGTTGCGGGGTGCCGTTGGGGTAGACGGTGAGGTAGCCGGGCGTGGTGGCGCCGGTGGCGGTGTTGTTGACCGCCACCGCCGACACGTTGGTCGACGGGACCCCGGCGCGGCCGGTGGTCAGAGCGGACGCGTGTTTCGAGCCCGAACCCCTCGACGGCCGACAGGGCGAGCCACGACCGGCGAAGTCCACTCGATGCGTTCCGCCGTCGGCCGGCACGGTCACCCGATCAGTCTCGTAAGGCGATCCCGTCGGAGGCGGGCATCGCGCTGACGGTCAGGGCACGAGGGTGAAGGCGTCGACGTGTGCGGGGCGCACGACACGGAAGTCGCGGTGGTTGATGGTGGCGACGGTGTCGATGCCGAGGCGTTCAGCGACGGCGATGACTGAGGCATCAACGAAGCCCAGGTCGAGGTCGGCGTAACGGTCGACGAGCTGGGCGGCCCGCTGATAGTCGATGCCGGTGAGGGATTCGATGCGGGGGTCGCCGCCGGCGACACCGGCGAGGAACGCCGCTTCGGCGGCGGGCCCGACGCGACGGTCGAGCAGCCAACACACCTCCACGATGACCGGGGCGGGGACGATCACGGTGCCGCTGTGGCGGTCGAACCAGTCGACACAGCGGTGGTGGCGGGCATCGTCGCGGTCCGCGATCGCGACGAGCGGTCCGGTGTCGACGATGACCGTGGTCACGAACCGAGCTCGGCGCGTCGGATCGCCTTGTAGCGCTCCGACAGGGTGCCGTCACCGGATGCCACCACACCAGCGAAGGCGAACCGATGCCCACCCGCAGGCTCGTCCTCGGCGGGAAGGGACTCTGCCAGCTCGGCGATCACAACATCGATGCCGACACCACGGCGCGCCGCTTCGGCCTCGAGGCGGCGCAGCGTGGCCGGGGGCAGATCGACCGTCACGGACATGCCCACGAGTCTAGAGGCTGCCCCTCGGCAACCGGCCCGCGACACGGCTCACCACAGGACAAGGCCGTGGCTGTCCTCGACAGCGGGCGGATCTTGGAGGCAGTCGAGCCGGGCGATGACCTCGGCGACGTCAGCGGCAAGGGCGCGCCGGCGGCGGCGTCGGGGGACTCGGCGGGCAGCGCGTCGCGGCCGGTCCCGCCCCTCCACTCCCCCGACAACCGTGCAGGCGTCGCGACTCCTGTGGGGACACCGACCCTGATCACCCCTGCGACGCGACAGGGCCCGCCGTCACCGGCGGGCACCGATCACGAGACGACAGGCACTGCTTCTCCACCCGCATCCCGGCGATGGCCCGGGCGATCACGAGCTGCTGGATCTGCTCGGTTGCCCTCGAAGATGCCGTAGGTCTCCCACCCCCGTCCGGCCGACACCGAAACCTGCCGCCATCTGCCGGTTCATCCAGTGGGACGTGCCGGCCAGTGCCACCGAGACCGACCAGTGCCGTACCGTTGCAGGGATGCAGTAACGACGCGGGAACCCGAACGCACCCTCCGCTGCGTCAGCGCTTGCCGTCGCCCGCACCAGTGGCGTGACTGGCCTTCATGAGGTCGTCGGGGAGCACGACGGTGTCGTCGGACCACGGGCGACGACCCACGAACGGGTTCGGTTCGAGCACGACCTCACGCCCGTCCCGCAACCAGACAACAAGGACTGCTGTCGACCGTAGGCCACCGCTGACGGGTCTGAGGCCTACCCGGACTACTTCGGACCAGGCGAACGTCCTCGTTGTCAGGAACGACCTGACGCGCAGCCCTCCACTCGTCGAGCGAAGCACCCCGGCGCGGATCAGGCGTAAGAAGCAAAGCACGACGCCCGCATTGATGCTCAGGACCAGTCCGAAGAAGGCGACGCCGAAGGCATCGCTCGCAGGATCGCGAACGACATGAAGGAAACCTGCGAAAAGCAACCCCGACATGAGGAGAAAGGGCGCCAACCAAAGGGGGTAGAGGGTGAACTGGATGAAGGTGTCGCGCTGCAGGCGACGCCACCGACCGTTTCTGCCGACCATGGCCGACCTCAACACATCAGCGGCGACGCCAGACAGCGCACCGGGTCGGGGACGGTTTCGATCAGCGGCACGAGTGGAGCGACGACCTGTTCCGCAGGCGACAGTGTGAAGAAGATGCCGCGCGCCCACGTGGCGTCCGTCGCGTTCGACTTCGTGACGGTGAACGTTGCAGGCCCAGGAAGGGGACATC
>JALOLF010000020.1 GCA_025456085.1 Acidimicrobiales bacterium | reverse complement strand
GCGACCCACGACACCGCCCCCCGGGACCCGTCGAGCCGATGGCCACCCTCGGCGAGGAACGGCCCCAACGCCAGCACCAACCCCGCCCGGGCCCGCTCCCCCACCCCCGCCCGGCCCCCCACCCGATCCCCGTGCGCCGCCGGCGACCACCCCCCCCCATCCACGGCCACCCCCCCCACCACCAGCGCGCCGATCGTCTCCAACCCGTCACCACCCGGATCGAACGTGTGTTCCCTACCCACGACCACAGCCTACGCAGCAGGTACGACAGGCAACCCCACACCACGAACCGGGCCGCGACACCGCGACTGCGCCGGAAGCAGATGACGACCGGAGCGATCCGAGCAGGCGGCGATCCGAACAAGCGGCGAGCCGTCCGTCGGGCCACCGACCCGTTCGAGGAGCCGGCTACTCCCCCGCCGAGCCGTCCACGGCCTCCCGGATGAGGTCGGCGTGTCCGTTGTGGCGGGCGTACTCCTCGATCAGGTGGACCACGATCCAGCGCAGGCTGGGGGTGGTCCCGTCGGGCCACGTCCACGCTGCGAGCCGATCCAGACCGCCGTCGGCCAGCGCCTCGGCCACGGCCGATCGGGAACGAGCGACCGACTCGTCCCACCTGGCTCGCAGCGCATCGGGGGTGTCGCCTGCGGCCGAGCGCCACTCCCAGTCGGGATCGGCATCCCAGTCGACCGAGTGCCACGGCTCCGGCGCCTCACGGCCGTGCAACCGCTCCGTCGTCCAGGCGTCCTCGACCACGGCGAGGTGCTTCAGCAGCCCGCCGAGCGTCATCGACGACACGCCCACCGTCGCCCGCAACCCGGCCTCGTCCAAGCCCCGGCACTTCCACGCCAGCGTGGCCCGCTGGTACTCCAGGAACCCCAGCAGCGTCGCGGTCTCGTCGCCCGCCACGGGCGGCTCCGGGCGGCCGTGCTCGTCCGTCCTCACCGTCGTCATGCCACACCCCGCGATGGTCAGTAGTGCCAGGGGAACGCCGACCAGTCGGGATCGCGCTTGTCGAGGAAGGAGTCCCGACCTTCGGCGGCCTCGTCGGTCATGTAGGCCAGTCGCGTCGCCTCGCCGGCGAAGACCTGCTGGCCCACCAGGCCGTCGTCGACCAGGTTGAAGGCGAACTTGAGCATGCGCTGCGCGGTCGGGCTCTTGCCGTTCACCTTGCGGGCCCAGTCCAGCGCCACCCGCTCGAGGTCGGCGTGGGGCACGACGGCGTTCACCATGCCCATGCGGTGGGCGTCGTCGGCGCGGTACTCGTCGCCCAGGAAGAAGATCTCCCGGGCGAACTTCTGGCCCACCTGGCGGGCGAGGTAGGCCGAGCCGAAGCCCCCGTCGAAGCTGGCCACGTCGGCATCGGTCTGCTTGAAGCGGGCGTGCTCCCGGCTGGCCAGCGTCAGATCGCAGACCACGTGCAGGCTGTGACCGCCCCCGGCCGCCCAGCCCGGCACCACGCAGATGACCACCTTGGGCATGAAGCGGATCAGACGCTGGACCTCGAGGATGTGGAGCCGGCCGCTGCGGGCCGGGTCGATGGTCTCGGAGGTCTCCCCCTCGGCGTAGCGGTAGCCGTCGCGTCCGCGGATGCGTTGGTCGCCCCCCGAGCAGAAGGCCCAGCCCCCGTCGCGCGGTGACGGCCCGTTCCCGGTGAGCAGCACGCAGCCGACGTCGGAGGTCTGTCGGGCGTGATCGAGCGCCCGGTAGAGCTCGTCGACGGTGTGGGGTCGGAAGGCGTTGCGCACCTCGGGGCGGTCGAAGGCGACGCGGACCGTGCCGTGCTCGACGGCCCGGTGGTAGGTGATGTCGGTGAAGTCGAACCCCTCCACGGGCCGCCAGGCCTCGGGGTCGAACAGCTCGGACACGGGGCGCACGGCTACAGGAGTTGGCTCGTCGGCAGGCACGTCGGCGCAGAGTAGCGTCCCGCGCCATGCACCCCGACGAGTACGCAGCGCGGGTGGCCCTGGCCGAGGCGGCACGGCGGGTCAACCGGGCCATCCGGATCTCCACCACCGACCCCGACACCCTCCGACGGGCGGCCACCGATCTGGCCGCCGTCGCCGACGCGCTGGAGCAGCAGCTCCACCCCGGACCCCACTGCCAGGTCGGTCTGGGCATCCCCGACGCGTTCGACCCCGACGCCGCACCGCACGAGGTCTTCCCCTTCTCACCCGTCATCGGACCGCTCAGCCCCGTGTCGCCGCCGGTGCACTTCGAGGTCGCCCAGGACCGCACCGTGCACGGCACGATGCGCCTGGCGGAGCCGTACAACGGTCCGCCGTGGAGCCTGACCCACGGCGGCGTCATCGCCGCCGTCTTCGACGAGCTGCTGGGCTTCGCCAGCCTCGCAGGAGCCGGCGGCGGCTTCACCGGCCGGCTCACCGTCCACTACCGCAAGCCCACCCCGATCCTCGAGGACATCGAGCTGCGAGGCTGGGTCGACGGGCAGCGGGGGCGCAAGATCGTCGCCCGGGGCGAGATGCGACACGCCGGTGAGATCACGGCCGAGGCCGAAGGACTGTTCATCCAGGTGGCCGGACCGCTGCGCCACGTCGACGGCGAGCCGGACGAGAGCCCGCCCGGTGGCGGCTGAGCCCGCGGAGCGGACGGGACGCACAGCCGGCTACAGGACACCGTCCCAAGCGGCGCGCACCTCGGCCGCGGGGTCGTGCTCGAGCCGCACCGCGTCCCCGAAGTGCATGGTGGCGCGGCCCTCGACGTCGTAGACCGGCCAGCCGGGCACGCCGTCGTGGCCCGGGTGACCCGAACGGGCGAAGGCCAACCACGACCGGTGCATCGCATCGGCGAGCGCCCGAGGCGGGTTGGGGCCCGTGAACAGGTCCACCCCTCCCTTGTGGAGGTTGTCGAACACGAAGGGGATCTCGAGGGCGTGGCACGAGCCCAGCCGCCCGCCGAACGCGGTGGAGGCCCACTCGAACAGGTACATGAACACCGCTGCCGGGGCGTGCGGGAGCTGCGCCTCGGCCAGACGGATGGCGGGGATGCGGAAGACCCGGTCGGTGAGGATCGCCGTCCACAGGTCGTCGTGGGAGGCGTCGTCGCGCGACTGACGGTACGCAGCCACGAGCTCGTGGGGGTTCTCGATCAGTCGACCGATCCGCCGCACGATGGCGTCTTCGTCCTCGGGCGCCCGCAGCATGATCCCGAACAGCCGCCACTCCTCGGCGGTGGTGCCGGTCAGGAGGGCGACGCCGGCGGCCGACCCGCCCCGGATGGCGTCGAGCGGAGGCCGAGGGAGCACCACGCCGTCCACCACGGGTCCGAAGGGCAGACCGAGACCGGCGGCGTCGGGCCGCGAGGCCCGCGTCCTGGTCAGGTCGGTGGCGACCGCGGACTGGACCTCGAGCAGCCGATCGGCGGGCACCGCACGCAGCTCCTCCACGGTCGCGACGTCGAGGGCACGACAGAGGTGTTCGGTGACCTCGACGGCGGCGTCGACCGACACCGTGTTGTGGGCTGCGCCGCTCTGGGGGACGGCCTTGTGGAACAGCCCCGTGGCGGCCGGCGTGCCCATGAGGGTGGCGATGCTCATGCCCCCGGCCGACTCCCCGAACAGCGTCACGTTGCCGGGGTCGCCGCCGAAGGCCGCGATGTTGTCGCGCACCCAGCGCAGCGCCGCGATCTGGTCGAGCAGCCCGGAGTTGCCCGAGGCGGCCAGCTCAGGGTCGAGGTGGGCGACGTACAGCCACCCCGGCGCACCGAGTCGGTAGTTGAGCGTGACCACGACGACGTCGCCGTTGGCGACGAGGCGCGCTCCGTCGTACCAGGGGATCGAGCCGGCACCGGAGGTGAACCCACCGCCGTGGATCCACACCAGCACCGGGCGTCGCTCGCCGTCGAGGGACGGGGTCTGCACGTTCAGGAACAGGCAGTCCTCGTCCCAGTCGGGTGCGCCGCCCCCGGCGAGCGCCTCCACCGTGCCCGCGGACTGCATGGCCACGGGGCCGAAGCGGGTGGCGTCACGCACCTCGGCCCAACCGGGATGCGGCTGCGGCGGGGTGAAGCGGTCCGATGCGGTGCGGGGGGCGGCATAGGGGATGCCGGCGAAGAGGAGCACCCCGTCCTTCTCGCGCCCCTCCACCCGACCCGTCGTCGTCTCGGCGATCGGACCCATCGAAGCCTCCTTCGTCGTCGCGGTCCCGTGACGCTACCGGCCCCGCCGGCCACCAGGGGATCGACGACCGACGCCCCTCCGGCGTCGTCCCCATCGAGTCGGTCGATCCCGCACATCGAGACCTCTGCCTCTTGTGCCGCCGTCGGGAGGCGTCCATGGTGTGATCGACGGTGGGTGCTTCGTCCCATCAGCAGGCGGCTGGTCCAGCGCTCGCCGAGCGAGGAGGCCCCGCGATGGCACGCTCCTCCGCCCGCTGGCCGGTTGGGCTTTTCCTGCTGCTGACCGCGTCGCTGCTCGTCACCGGCGTGTGGCTCAGCGCCCGGGACCAGGCCTCCCTCGCCGAGGGGGCCGAGGCCGACCTGACCGTGATCAAGACGGGTCAGTCTTGGAAGTGGCCGGAATCCAGCGCCTTCACCTACAAGATCTGGGTCTACAACGCGGGACCGGACACGGCGATCGACACGGTCGTGACCGACGTCCTGCCCGACGGCATGCAGTTCGTCTCGGCCAACCAGCCCTGCTCCGTCGGGGGCGACGTCGTCACCTGCACCCTCGGTCACCTGGCGAACCAGGCCGAGGTCGAGGTGTGGCTCGAGGTCGTCACGCCGTCGGTGTCGAACGACCTGACCTACGTCACCAACACGGCCGGGGTCGCCTCCGCCACACCCGACCCGTCGGGCACGAACTCGAGCAGCGACGAGATCTGGGTCCAGAACGTGACCACCGACCTCTACCTCGACAAGGCGGGTCCGGCCACGGTCTTCGAGGACACCGAGTACACCTACAGCCTGTTCGTCGTCGGCGACGCCAACTGGACGGCGAAGGACGTCCGACTCTGGGACCACCTGCCCGCCGACGTGCAGTTCGTCTCGGCCGACGCCCCCTGCACCGTCGTGGGCCACCAGCTGGTCCTGTGCGACATCGGCGAGCTGACCAGCAACGAGAGCCACACGTACCACGTCACCGTGCGCGCCCCGAACTGCGGCGGACCGGGCTGCCCGTCCCTGTCCAACACGGCCGAGATCACGTCGTCGACCGAGGATCCCGACCTCGGTGACAACAGCGACCAGGTCGGCACGACGGTGCTCGAGCAGACGACCGATCTGCGAACCACCAAGAGCGGTCCCGTCCAGGCACTGCCCGGTTCCGACATCACCTACACGGTCGCGCTCACCAACGACGGCGACTGGGCGGCGCGGGACGTGCGCCTGCACGACAGCCCTCCCGGGGGGAGCAGCTTCGTGCAGATCGCGCCCGCGGTCGGGTGCGGCTGGACGGGCAGCGAGCTGGTGTGCGACGTCGCCGACGTGCCGGCCCATACGACGAGCACCTACCAGCTCACGTTCCACCTGCCCACGGGGCAGAGCGTGCTTCCCGAGAGCGTCACCAACGGCGCCTGGTCGACCACCAGCACGCCCGACACCGACACGTCCAACAACGACGACGACGCGACCACGACCATCCTGCCGACGGCGCCGACCGCCCCGCGCGATGCCGGCGCCGGTCCCCACGACCCGGGGGCCGCCTGGATCTGGTGGCAGAACCCGGCGTGGACCGGCGGGACGCCCGTCGTGTCGTGCACCGTGACCGCCGCACCGGGCGGCGCCTCGACGGTCACCACCGACTGCGCCGGCTACGGCGGCGGCAGCACGGCGCTGACCGGCCTCACCCCCGGGGTGGGCTACACGTTCACGGTGCGGGCCACGAACGCGGTCGGCACGGGCCCGCCCTCGGAGCCCACGTCCGAGGTGACCGTCGTCGGCGTGCCCCAGACCGCGCCCACCGAGGTGACGGCGTCGGCCGGCAACGGTCAGGCCACCGTGTGGTGGACGCCACCGACCAACACCGGCGGCACGCCGCTCACCGGCTACACCGTCGTGCCCTTCCCGTCGGGTCCGTCGGTCTCGGTCGACGGAGACACCACCTCCACGGTCGTGCCCGGCCTCACCAACGGCACGACCTACACCTTCCGGGTCGTCGCCTCCAACGACCACGGCGACGGCCCGCTCTCCGCGCCCTCCAACGCGGTCACGCCCCTCGGCCCGCCGGGGGCGCCCACCGGCGTGGGGGCGCTGGCGGGCAACGCCTCGGCCCAGGTGACGTGGACGGCACCGGCCTCCGACGGCGGCTCCCCCATCCTCGGGTACCGGCTCCGGGTGCACCCCGACAACCGGGACGTGGACGTCCCCGCCAGCCCGCGGTCGGCGACGGTGACCGGGCTCGTCAACGGCCAGACGTACACCTTCACCGCCGCGGCCCACAGCACGCAGGGATTCGGCCCGTGGTCGAACGCCTCCAACCCCGTCACGCCGCAGTCCCTACCCGGCCCGCCCGAGGACATCGGCGCGAGCCCCGGCGACCACCAGGCCACCGTGACCTGGCAGCCGCCCTCGGACGACGGCGGGTTCCCGATCCTCGACTACACCGCGACGGCGAACCCGGGCGGCCGGACGGCCACGGTCGTGACGAGCCCGGCCACGATCACCGGGCTCACCAACGGCCAGTCGTACACGTTCACGGTCCGGGCACGGACCGCGGCCGGCACCGGCCCAGCCGGAGGTCCGTCGCCGGCGGTGACCCCGTCCGGGCTGCCCGTCGCCCCCTCCCCCGTGACGGCCACCCCGGCGGTCGAAGCCGTCCTGGTGACGTGGGGAGCCGCGGGGGACAACGGCTCGCCGTTGACCGGCTACGAGATCGAGCAGCAGCCCGGCGGTGCCGTGCTCGCCGTCGACCCGTCCCAGACGTCGCAGGTGGTGGACGGCCTCTCGCCGTCGCTCGCCTACACGTTCCGGGTCCGGGCCAGCAACGGCAACGGCGCTGGCGCGTGGTCGGCGTCGACCACGTCGACCACGCCGTTGCCCGCACCGGCGGGTCTCACCACGCTGCCGGTGCCGAAGCGGCTGCTCGACTCCCGACCCGGGTCGCAGGTCGGGCCGTACTCCTCGCCATGGCATGCGGCCGAGACCCGCACCCTGAGCGTCACCGGCGGCGCGACCGGCATCCCACCCGGCGCCACCGCGGTGGTGCTCAACGTCACGGCCGAGTTCCCGACGTCGCCCACCCACCTCACGGTCTGGCCGACCGGCCAGCCGATGCCCAACGCCTCCAACGTGAACATCGGCCCCGGCCAGGCCGCGGCCAACCTGGTCACGATCCGGGTGGGGCTCGGTGGCCAGATCTCGATCTACAACAACTCGGGCGCCGTGAACGTGATCGCTGATGCCACCGGGTACTACGAACCGGACACGGGCTCCCCCTTCGTCGGCATCCAGCCCAAGCGCCTGCTCGACTCCCGGCCCGGATCCCAGGTCGGGCCGTACTCGTCGCCGTGGGGCGCCGGGCAGTCGCGCACGGTCACGGTCACCGGCGGCACGACGACCGTGCCCGCGAACGCCACTGCGGTCGTGCTCAACGTCACGGGGGTGGTCCCCACGGCCGGCACCCACCTCACCGTGTGGCCGGCGGGACAGACCATGCCGCTGGCCTCCAACCTCAACCTCCCGAGCGGCGACGTGCGCCCGAACCTGGTCGTGGTCAAGGTCGGCACCAACGGACAGATCGGGGTCTACAACAACTCGGGCAACATGCACGTGGTCGCCGACGTCGTCGGCTACTTCGCCCCCTCGGGTGGCGCACCGTTCACGCCGATCCAGCCCAACCGACTGATCGACTCCCGACCCGGGTCCCAGGTCGGGCCGTACTCCTCGCCGTGGCACGCTGCGCAGTCGCGACCGGTCACGGTCACCGGCGGCACCACCGGCGTGCCGGCGAGTGCCACCGCCGTGGTGCTGAACGTGACCGGTGTCTTCCCCACGGCCGGCACCCACCTCACCGTGTGGCCGGCGGGACAGGCCATGCCGCTGGCCTCCAACCTCAACCTCCCGGGCGGCGACGTGCGGCCCAACCTGGTCGTGGTGAAGGTCGGCGTCGGCGGGCAGATCGCGATCTACAACAACTCGGGCGACGTCGACGTCGTCGTCGACGTGGTGGGCTACTTCGGCTGACGACGCTCACGCGGGCGCTACGGTGCCGCCCGACACCGGTTGCGCGGCGCCTTCGCCGCAGGGGGAGGCCCTCGCATGCCCGAAGACACGTCCGCTGCGCCCTTCGATCTCGCCGAGACCGACCGGCTCCTGTCCACCACCCGGTCGGTTCGCCGGCGCCTCGACCTCGACCGCCCGGTCGATCCCGACGTGGTGCTCGACTGCCTGCGCCTCGCCCAACAGGCCCCGACGGGGTCCAACCTGCAGGGTTGGCGCTGGCTGGTCGTGACCGACCCGGACCTGCGGGCCGGTCTCGCCGACCTCTACCGAAAGGGCGGGTCCGACTACCTGCGCGCCGCCGCCGACCAGGGCACGGGAAGCGGGCAGACCGACCGGGTGATCTCCTCGGCGCTGTACCTGGCCGAGAACCTGCACCGGGTGCCGGTCATGGTCATCCCCTGCCTCAAGGGACGCATCGAGGACCCGGCTCCGGTGTTCCAGGCCTCGTTCTACGGCTCGATCATCCCTGCGGTGTGGAGCTTCCAGCTGGCCCTGCGGGCCCGTGGCCTGGGCAGCGTGTACACGACGCTGCACCTGGCCTTCGAGCGCGAGGCGGCCGAGCTGCTCGGCATCCCCGACGACGTGACCCAGGCGGCGCTCATCCCGGTGGCCCACACCCTCGGCGCCGACTTCAAACCGGCCAAGCGGGGCCCGGTCGAGCACATCACCTACTGGAACCGCTGGAAGGTGGCCCCGCCGGCGACGTGAGCACCGGCGGGCTGCGGGCTCACCCGCCGTCACGGCATCCGGCGGCGCACCAGGCGGTTTCCGCCGGCTGCGCCGCGACGGCACCGTCGACGGGCAGGGGATCGACCACGACCGGTGCCGTCTCGGTGGTGACGATCGCCACGCCCGCCTCGGATGCGGCCGGGCTCGGGTCGTGGGGAGGCGCTCCGAGCGCCGGGGCGTCCTCGGCCGGCACCGCAACGGACGGCGGCGGGTCGACGACCTCGGTCTGCACGACCGGCACCGACGAATCGGTCACCGGCGCGTCGGGTTCGACCCGGTCCGGCTGCGGACCCGGGTCGCCGACGACCACCGTGACGGACCTGGCGACCTCGGCGCCCGGGACGCCCAGCGACGCGGTCACGGAGTAGACACCGGGTGCCGGGAAGGCCACCGTCACGTCGTTGGCGTTGCACCAGCCCGGGCACCCCACGGGAACGCCCTGCCCGAACTGCCAGTTGACGGTGGTCACCGACGTCCAGTCGGCCATGCCACCGGCGTGGAACCGCACCTGCAGCGGTTCGCCCTCGACCGGGGCCGAGGTGAGCACCATCCACGCCTTCGGATGCACCCACAGCTCGGCACTGGCGGTGCAGCCGCCCCCGCCGGCCAGCGTGGCGTGCACCTGCACCGTGCGCTGTCCGGCGTGGGCGGCGTCGAAGGTGTGCTGGTACGACGCGCCCGGGGCCTGCACGGGTGCCGCACCGTCGATCGACCAGCTCGCCGACGTCACGGTGCCCGCCCAGCCATCGGACCGGTCGACGGTGAAGGCCACGGGCACCGGCGCGGTCTGCTCGGACCCGGTGACCGCGATGGTGCACGGGATGGCGGCTCCGCCCTCCTCCTCGATGCCCTCGAACCCCGCCATGGCCTCGTCCCAGGCGTCCTCGCCGGCATCCCACAGGTCCTCGCCGAACCAGGCCGCGGCGGGACCGGTGGCCAGGACCACACCGGACGCCACGACGGCGGCTCCCACGGCGATGCGTCGCAGGCGATGCGAACGGTTCATGGCGGTCCCCCTCGTGACGTGCACTCGGCGAGTGCTCCGGTGCCGGACGACCGTCCTGACCGGTGTCTCCCGGAGCGCTTACGCGGGGCCGGACCGCCCCGGGGCTCCGCCCGTCTCAGCCCTCCTCGGCGTGGGTGACGGGAGCCTCCCCCATCCACAACCGCAGCGTGTTCTTGAGCTTGGTCTGCTGGATGAAGATGTCGTGCTCCGGGCCGGCGTCGGTGGCCGCCTGCGGGGACTTGAAGTAGAAGCTGAGCCACTCCTGCACGCCCGATTGCCCGGCACGGGCGGCGAGGTCCATGAACAGGGCCAGATCCAACACGATGGGAGCGGCCAGGATCGAGTCACGGCACAGGAAGTTGACCTTGATCTGCATCGGGTAGCCCATCCACCCGAAGATGTCGATGTTGTCCCAGCCCTCCTTGTTGTCACCGCGGGGCGGGTAGTAGTTGATGCGGACCACGTGGTCGATGTCGCCGTAGAGGTCCGGGTACACCTCGGGCTGCAGGATGGTGTCGAGCACACCGAGCTTCGAGACCTCCTTGGTCTTGAAGTTCTCGGGGTCGTCGAGCACCTCGCCGTCGCGGTTGCCGAGGATGTTGGTGGAGTACCAGCCCTCGAGGCCCAGCATGCGGGCCTTGAAGCCGGGAGCCAGGATCGTCTTCATCAACGTCTGGCCGGTCTTGAAGTCCTTGCCCACGATCGGCACCTGGCGCTGCGCGGCCAGCTCCAGCATCACCGGCAGGTCGACGGTCAGGTTGGGCGCACCGTTGGCGTAGGGCACGCCCGACACCAGCGCGGCGTAGGCGTAGATCTGGCTGGGGGCGATGTTCTCGTCGTCGTCACGCAGGCCCTGCTCGAAGGCGGCCACGCTGTCGTGCACCGCGCTCGGCTCCTGGTAGGCCTCGGTGGAGCCGCACCACACCATGACGAGGCGGTCGCAGTCGTGCTCGGTGCGGAACCGCTCGATGTCGGCGATGAGGGCCTGCGCCAGGTCCCACTTGGAGGCGCCCTGCTTGACCCGGGTGCCGTGCAGCTTCTTGACCCAGCGCTGGTCGAACACGGCGTCCATGGCGACGACGCCCTCGAGCGCCGCGGACACGGGAGCGATGTCGCGCTCCTCGAGCACACCGGCGGTGCGGGCGGCCTCGAGCGCGTTGGGCGAGATGGGGTCCCAGGCACCGAAGACCAGGTCGTCGAGATCGGCCAGGGGCACGAACTCCCGGATCAGTGGATTGCGCCCCTCGCTGCGCTCTCCCAGTCGGATGTGGGCCAGTTGGCTGAGCGAGCCGATGGGTGCGCCATGACCGGCCCGGGCGGCGAGGACGCCGGCGATGAAGGTGGAGGCGACGGCGCCGAGGCCGGGCGTCAGCACGCCCAGCTTGCCGCGGGCGGGAGCGATGGCGGTGGGTTCTGGCATGGCGTCATCATAAGGCACATCACATGATTCGCCAGTACAGTGAAGCAGGACTTCATGATTTGCCGGCAGTCCTGAACCGTCGTGGCCGATCCCGACCTCCCGCTCCCCAACCTCACCGTGCAGCAGCTCGAGTACCTCGAGGCCGCGGTACGTGCCCCCACCTGGGCGGCCGCGGCGGTCGAGCTGGGCGTGTCGCCGTCGGCCCTGTCCCAGGGCCTGGCCGAGCTGGAACGACGCCTCGGGCTCACCCTGTTCGAACCGGCCGGACGTCGTCGGGTGCCCACCGACTCGGGTCGGGTCGTGGTGTCCCACGCGCAGCGGGTCCTGGCCGCCACCCGGGACCTCGCCCGGTGGGCGGACACGGCGCGGGCCGGTCGCTCGGGTCGACTGCGGGTGGGCATGATCGACGCCGCTGCCATCGACCGCTACCCCGACGTGCTGCGCGCCTTCCGCCAGGGCCGGCCCGACCTCGACCTCCACCTCGCCGTGGCACCGTCGGGCGAGCTGCTGGCCCAGCTCGAACGCGGCGCCCTCGACCTCGCGGTCGTGGTGGAGCCGCTCGCCGCGCCCCGCGGGATCGAGCTGCACACGCTGGCCGAGGAGCCGCTCGCGGTCTACGCGCCGGACGGGGCGCGGGTGGGCGAACCTCGCCGGTGGGGACCGTGGGTGCTGTTCCCGGTCGGCTCGCACACCCGCTCGGTCGTGGAGCAGGCGTTGCGCGCGCTCGGCGCGCCGGTGGAGGTGGTCGCGGAATCGCACCAGCCCGAGGTGCTGCGCGAGATGGTCCGGCTGGGCCTCGGTTGGACGGTGCTGCCCGAGAACCAGGCCGAGCGTCCACCGGCGCCGCTGCGACGAGCCCGCCGGTCCGCCCTCGTCACCCGTCGGCTGGCCGTGGCGCGGCGGGCCGACGCCCTGCCCCACCCGGCAGCTGCCGAGCTGGCCGCGGCACTCAGGACGTCGTCGAGAGCAGCTCGCTGAACGCCTGCGCCGGAACCGGCCGGGAGAACAGGTAGCCCTGGAGGCGATCGCAACCCAGGTCGCGCAGACGGTCCGCCTGGGCGCGCTCCTCCACCCCTTCGGCCGTCACGGTGCGACCGAGGGCATGGGCCATGCGGATGGTCGCCTCCACGATGGCGTCGTCGACACCGTCGCCGCCGAGGCCCTGCACGAAGCTGCGGTCGATCTTGACGAAAGAGAAGGGGAAGTCACGCAGGTAGGAGAGCGACGCGTAGCCGGTGCCGAAGTCGTCGACGCCGACCTGGAGACCACGGGTCCGCAGCTCGGCCAGCAGGGAGCGGTTCTCGTCGCTGGCATCGACCAGCAGCGACTCGGTGACCTCGATGCCCAGCGCGCCCGGCGGCAGCCGGTGGCGCTCCACCGCCTCGTCGACGATCCGGAGCAGGTCTCCTCGCCGGATCAGCGCGGCCGACACGTTGCAGGCCACGAACCCGAGCCGACCGGAGCCCACCCACCGCGCCGCTCGGGCCGCCGCCTCGCCCAGGACCCAGTGGTCGACGTCGTCCATGAGCCCGGCCTGCTCGGCGACGGGCAGGAAGACGCCGGGCGGCACGAGCTCACCTCGGTCGTCGGCCATGCGCACCAGCGCCTCGGCGCCGACGATCCCGCCGGTGCGGGCATCGACGATGGGCTGGAACACGAGGCGCAGCCCGTCCCGGTTCAGGGCGTGCACCAACGCCCGCTCGATCTCCAGGCGTTGCAGCACCCGGTCGCGCAGTCGGGCGTCGAAGACCTCGATGCGGTTGCGGCCCCGGTCCTTGGCGGCGTACATGGCCGTGTCCGCGTCGCGCAGCAGCAGCTCGGCGGTCCCCTCGCCGTCGGCGGCGAAGGCCACGCCGATGCTGGCCGACACCCGCACGTCGCGCCCGTCGACCTCCACCGGCGCGTCGAGGGCACCCAGCGCCCGCAACCCGACCGACATCGCCTGGCCGAGATCGTCGAGCGCCTCGCACAGCACGACGAACTCGTCGCCGCCGAGGCGGGCCACCGTGTCCACGCCGCGCACCGCGGCGCGGAGCCGGGCGGCGACCTCGACCAGCAGCTCGTCGCCCACCGTGTGCCCGAGGGCGTCGTTGACCAGCTTGAAGTGGTCGAGGTCGACGAACAGCACCGCCACGGCCTCGCCCTCCCGACGCGCCCGCTCCAGGGCAACCACGATCCGGTCGCCGAGCAGGGCCCGGTTGGGCAGGCCGGTGAGCTCGTCGTACAGGGCACGCAGACGCAGCTCGGCCTCGACGCGCACCTCGTCGGTGATGTCGTGCAGCGCCACGACCGCGCCGAGGACGTCGCCGTCGTCGCCCACGAGCTGCTGGCCGTTGGCGCGCCGGAAGCGCAGCTCGCCGCTCTTGGCCACGACCGAGTACTCGTAGTCGCGCACCACCTCGCCCCGCAGCGAACGCAGGATGGGCGCGTCGCGGTTGGCGAGGGGCGTCACGCCGTCGACGGCGAAGAACCGGAAGCCCTCCAACCAGCTCGCCACGTCCGCGCCCGCCGCAGGCACCGGGTGGAAGCGCTCGAAGGCGTCGTTCCAGAACGTGACCCGGCCGGCGGCGTCGCAGGCCAGGATGGGCACGGTCACCTGCTCCAGGACGGCGCGCAGGTGGGGCCACTGCGTCGACAGCCCCGCCCCGTCCATGACCAGACGGTACCGTCGGGTGAACCGGTCGAGAGGAGGAACGGTGCCGGGATCCCCGAAGCGAACCCTCGTGGCGTGGACGCTGGCGGCGTGCGCGCTCGTCGGCGTGGTCGGCTGCAGCGACGACGACGGCGCCGACGTCCGCAGCGTCGGCGACACCACGGCCTCCGACGGCTCCGACTCGTCGGGCTCCGACTCGTCGGGGTCGGGCACGTCCGGCTCCGATCCGTCGAGCCCGCCGGGACCAGCGACCTCCGAGGACGAGGAGGCGGCCGCGGCCTGTGAAGCCCCGCCGGACGACGAGGACACCTCGGTCGAGGTGGCCCTGGCCGACTTCGAGCTCGAGGCCGATGCCCGGGCCGGAGCCGGCGACGTGGTGTTCACGGTGCGCAACGACGGCGCCACGACCCACCAGCTCGCCGTGTACCGGGGCTCGCTGGAGCGCTTCGATCAGGCGAGCCTCGACGGGGCGGAGCTGGTGGCCGAGGTGGAGGCCCTGCCACCGGGAGCCTCCTGCAACCAGACGATCCCCCTGGACGCCGGCACCTACACCCTGGTGTGCCTGGTCCCCGGGCATGCCGAGGCCGGGATGGCGAGCCGTCTCGTCGTCTCCTGAACCACGTCCACCGGCTCGAACCATGGAGTTCGTCGACGTCGTCACCACCGCCCGGGCCATCCGCCGCTACCGCGACGAGCCTGTCCCCGACGACGACCTGGCCCGGATGTTCTTCGCCGCCAGCCGCGCCCCGTCGGGCTCCAACCGTCAGACGTTCCGCTTCGTGGTGCTGCGCGACGGACCACGGGCCGTCGAGGCCCGGGCCCTGCTGGGCCGCACATTCCGCGAGCTGTGGGCCGCCAAGCGCGCTGCGGACGGCTACGACGCCGGCAGCGGGGCGGACCCGTCCTCGCCCAAGGCCCGCATGGCGGGCACCATGCAGCACTTCGTGGACCACGTCGATCGGGCGCCGGTCATCGTGCTGGCCTGCCTCCTGCGCCACCGCGACCCCGACCCGACCGAGGGGGCCTCGGTCTACCCGGCGTGCCAGAACCTGCTCCTCGCCGCCCGCGATCTCGGCTACGGCGGCGTCATCACCATGTGGCACAAGTTCGTGGAAGCCGAGCTGGCCGCGGTCGTCGGACTGCCCGAGCAGGCCACCATCTCGGCGGTGATCACCCTCGGTCGCCCGGCCGGCCACCACGGGCCCGTGCGGCGCCGACCGCTCGGCGAGCTGGTGTTCGAGGACGGCTGGGGCGAGTCGGCGGTGTGGGCCGTCGACCCGCCGGGCACCCGCTTCACCTCGGCCGGGCCGCCCCGCCGTTCCGACCCGGCCGGCACCTGAGCGCCGGGCGGGACCATCGCCTCTTGCCGCGCCACCGCACCGGTCGTACAAGGGCAGGAGGCGAGACAGGAGCGACGACATGCGCGAGGCGACGGTGACCCTCCCCGACGGCCGGCGTCTCGGCTACGCCGAGCACGGCGACCCGTCGGGCGCGCCGATCCTGCACTGCCACGGCCTCCCGGGCGGCCGGGCGCTCACCCTCTCGCCCGAGGCTCTTCTGGCCCGCGGCGCTCGACTGCTCTCGGTGGAGCGGCCCGGCTTCGGGCTGTCGGATCCGAACCCCGGACGGGTACTGCTCGACGTCGCACCCGATGTGGCTGCGCTCGCCGACACCCTGGGACTGGCGCGCTTCGCCGTGTACGGCGCGTCGATGGGCGCACCGAGCGCGCTGGCCTGTGCGTACGCCCTGCCGGAGCGGGTGGCCGTCGTCGGCATCGCCTGCGGGATCGGCCCCGTGTTCGACGAGCCCGGCTTCGACCCGTCGCTCCCGGCCGACTGGCAGGCGCTCCTGCCCATCGCCCGCGACGACCTCGGGATGGCACGGGAGCTGGTCCGCGCCTTCCTGGCCCCGACCGCCGAGGCGTGGGCCGCCGACCCCGAGGGCTACCTCGACACCTTCATCGAGGACGCCGCGGAGCTCGACCGGGCGGGCCTCCTCGCCCAGCGGCAGATGTGGGCCGCGCTGTTGGAGGCGACCTACCGGCGTGGACCCGACACCGTGACCGAGGAGATCCTGGCCTCCCTCGGTCCCTGGGGGTTCTCCCCCACCGACGTGCGCGTCCCGGTGCAGCTGTGGCACGGCGACCGCGACGAGGCCGCTCCGGTGGACCTCGCCCGCTCCGTGGCCGGACGGATCCCCGGGGCACACCTCACGGTCTACGCCGGCGAAGGCCACTTCCTCGACGAGTCCCATCACGGCGACTGGATCGACACCCTCGTGGCCTGGGCCCGGTCGTAGGCACTCCCGGGATCGGCTGCCGGCTACGTGACGACGACGGGGAGGACCGCTCGCACGTCACGGGACGAGGCCCCCAGGCGCAGCTCGTAGCGACCGGGGTCCACCACCCAGTCGTGGATCCCGGGGTCCCACCGGGCGAAGGCGCGGGCACCGACCGTCATCTCGGCCCGGCCGGTCTCGCCTGGGGCGAGGTGGAGCTTGGCGAAGCCCACCAGCTCCTGGGGCGGACGAGCCACGGGCGGGTCGAGCGGCGCCAGGTAGCACTGGACCACCTCGCTACCGGCCCGGTCACCGGTGTTGGTCACCGCGACCGACACCGCGAGCTCCGGCGCCGTGCCGTCGACGAGCGGATCGCCCCACGAGAACGTGGTGAACGAGCCGCCGTGGCCGAACGGCACCAGGGGCTCGATGTCCCGGGCGTCGTACCACCGGTAGCCGACGAAGATCCCCTCGCCGTAGCGCACGACGCCCGCTTCGCCCGGGTAGTCGGTGAACGCCGGCGTGTCCTCCAGCCGCACGGGCCACGTGGTCGGCAGGCGACCGCCGGGATCCGCCTCGCCGCACAGCACGTCGACGACGGCGTCGCCGCCCTCCTGGCCCGGGTACCAGGCCAGGAGGGCGGCCGGGACGTCGTGCAGCCAGGGCAGCGCCACCGGAGCACCGCAGTTGAGCACCACCACGGTGCGGGGGTTGGCGCCCGCCACCCGCCGCACCAGCTCGTCCTGGTCGGCCGGGAGCGTCAGGGTGTCCCGGTCGCGGCCCTCCGACTCCCACTCGGCGTTCGAGCCGACCACCACCACGGCCACGTCGCACGCGGCCGCAGCGACGACGGCCTCCTCGACGGGGTCGATGGCGGGAGCCTCGTCGAGCTCGACGCCCAGACGGGTCAGCACGAGCTGCTGGCCACCGTCGGCCGGGGTGTGCTCCAGCACGACCTCGTAGCGCCGGCCCGCTTCGAGCTCCAGCCAGGCCACACCGGCCCGGTCGGCCATCTGACCCGAGAAGCTCGGCCCGACGTTGTCGGCGACGAGCTCGCCGTCGACCCGGAGCCGTACCGTGCCGTAGCCGGAGGGAACGATGCGGTGGCGCCCCGAGCGGTCGGGGGTGAGCGTGCCGCTGAGGCGCACCGACAGGGTCTCGACCCCGGCGGGGAAGTTGGCCGGAAACCACACGTTGAACGCGCTGCGACGTCGTTGCACGGCGACGGGCTCGCCGTCGCAGGCGGTGCCGGCGAAGAGCTCCACCGCGAGCCCCGCGTCCCCCCACCAGTCGCGGGGCACGTCGTCGGCGGTGCGGCGCAGCGAGGGGCCCGGCGCGTGGCGTACGTCGAGGCCCGCCGGCGCGCGTGCCCGCAGCGACTCGAGCACGGTGGTCTCGTGGTTGGGGACCATGTTCGCCGAACCGCCCCCACGCAGGGCCGTGTGCGCGGCGCCCGGCCCGACGAGCGCCAGCGACGGCAGCGCCGACAGGTCCAGGGGCAGCACCGGCCCGCTGCCGGGCACGGGCTCGTTGCGCACCAGCACCATGGCCGCGGCCGCGGCCCGGCGGGCCAGGGCGCGGTGCTCGGGCCGGTCGACGACGGTCTCGGTGTGATCGGTGGCCGCGCCCAGCACCCCGCACCAGTCGAGGAAGCCCAGGACGCGCCGGACCTTGTCGTCGAGGTCGGCGTCGGCCACGGCCCCCGACGCCACCGCGGCCTCGAGCTGCCCGTCACCCCAGTGCGCACCGGAGCCGGGCATCTCCAGGTCCATGCCCCCCACGGCCGGACCGACGGTGTCCTTGACGGCGGCCCAGTCCGACACGACGAAGCCCTCGAAGCCCCACTCCCGCTTGAGCACGTCGACGAGCAGCCCGTGATGGGCGCAGGCGTGCACGCCGTTCACGAAGTTGTAGGCACCCATCACCGAGCGAACCCCGGCGTCGCGCACGGCGGCCTCGAAGGGTGGCAGGTAGATCTCGCGCAGGGTCCGCTCGTCGAGCTCCGAGGAGATCGTGTGACGCTGGTGCTCCTGCTCGTTGGCGACGTAGTGCTTCACGCAGGCCCCCACCCGTCGGGACTGCACGCCGGTGATGAAGGCCACGGCAGCCCGGGCGGAGAGGAAGGGGTCCTCGCTGAAGCACTCGAAGGTGCGCCCCGCCAGGGGCACCCGCTGGATGTTGACGGTCGGGGCGAGGACCAGCGCCACGTTGCGGTCGCGGGCCTCGTCACCCACGGCGGCGCCCAGCTCGTGCAGCAGCGCCTCGTCCCACATGGCCGCCTGGGCGGTCGGCCCCGGGAGCAGGAGACCCCCGCCGAAGCCACGACCGCGCACACCGACCGGGCCGTCGCTGCAGCCCCACTCGGGGATACCCAGGCGCTCGCAACCGTTGACGGTGAACATGGTCGCCCCGACCACGAGAGCGCACTTCTCGGCGCGGGTCAGCTCGCCGAGCAGGCGCGCCAGGACGTCGTCGACGGGCTCGCTCATGATCGGACTCCTCCGGTCGTGGTCGGGCTCCGGCCCCCGGCAGGCTCACCGAGGGCGGCGAGCACGCAGACCAGCAGGTCGTGCAGGGGCACGTCGATGCCGTGGCGTCGGGCGGCCCGCACCACCGCGCCGTGGATGGCGTCGTACTCGAGGGGCCGACCTGCGAGACGGTCGTAGAGCATCGACGTGCCGGCGTGACCGGGCATGCGGGCCAGCCCCTCGGCCAGCAGGTCGGGGAAGCCGTCGTCGATCTCGGCGCCCTCCGCCCTGGCCACGGCGACGCACTCCCCGGCCAGACGGCGTACCTGTTCGGCGACGTCGGGTCGACCGAACACCTCCATGCGCCGACCGGTGAGGGCGGTGAGGCCGTTGGCCACCACGTTGGAGCACAGCTTCATCCAGGCCGAGTCGAGCCACCGCCCGCTGCGGCGGACCTCGGCCCCCGTGCCCTCGAAGAGCGTGGCGAGCCGCCGACCCGCCCCGTCGTCGGGCACGATGAGGAAGCCGTTGGTGCGGTGCACGACGTGACCGGGCTCGGGCGACTCGGCCCCGCAGTACACGACGGCGGGCACGATCGCGGCGTCCGGGTGCACGAAGGGCCGCACCCGGTCCACCTGCTCCACCCCGTTCTGGAGCACGGCGACGGTCGTCGCCGGTCCCACCAGGACCTCCAGCCAGGGTGCGGCCGCCGCGGTCTGGTGGGCCTTCACCGCCAGGAGCACGACGTCGACCGGCGCCGCCGGCCTCCCGCCGCCGGGTTCCGTGAGCACCCGGACCGGGTGGCGCCGGCACGTCCCGTCCTCGTCGAGGACGAGCTCGTCGAACCGGCGGCGCCCGCACAGCACCACCTCGTCCCGGCCGACGGCGAGCAGCTGGGCGGCGAACCACCCCCCGATCGCACCGGGCCCCACCACCGCCACCGAAGCCATGCCGCATCGTAGGGAGTTCCGGACCGACGGGCCCGCTCGACGGCAACTGCCCGGCCACCGGGCGCGACCACTAACCTGCCCGGCGTGACCGACGCCGACGACCCGATGGTCACCGTCGGCAGGCGCCGCATGCGCCTCTCGACGGTGATCGCGCAGAACGAGAAGCTCCGAGCCGACCTCACGCAGCTGCGGCGCGAGGAGCGCAACGCTGTCTCCAAGGTCCGCGAGGAGCGCTCGCTGAAGCCCTTCCAGGTGGAGTTGCTGAAGCTGCAGCGCCACCTGGAGGACCACAACCGGCGCATGATCGTGCTGTTCGAGGGCCGTGACGCAGCGGGCAAGGGCGGCACCATCCGGCGCGTCACCCGGTACATGAACGAGAAGCACTACCGCGTCGTGGCCCTGGGCAAGCCCACCGAGGAGCAGCGCAGCCAGTGGTACTTCCAGCGCTACGTCGCCCAGTTCCCCACCGGCGGTGAGATCGTGCTGTTCGACCGGTCCTGGTACAACCGGGCCATGGTGGAGCAGGTGTTCGGGTTCTGCACCGACGAGGAGTACAAGGTCTTCATGCGAGGGGTGACGGGCTTCGAGAAGGACCTGGTGCGCAACGGCACCATCTTCGTGAAGCTCTACTTCAGCGTCACCAAGGAGGAGCAGAAGCGCCGCTTCGACCGCCGCCGCGACGACCCGCTGCGCCAGTGGAAGCTGTCGGAGATCGACGTGCAGGCCCAGGAGCACTGGGACGACTTCACCGACAGCAAGTACCACATGCTCAAGCGAACCAGCACCACCGACGCGCCGTGGGTCATCATCCGTTCGGAGTCCAAGCCCAAGGCCCGCCTCAACGCCATCAAGGTGATCCTCAACTCGGTCGACTACGAGAACCGCAACACCAGCCTCGACTTCGTGCCGGACCCCGAGATCGTGGTGCCGGCCGCCCAGGAGCTGCTCCTCATGGACGCCGACCGGATCCGCAGCGGCAAGTTCACGACATGAGCCACCACCACGACGACGACGGCGACCCCGGCCAGGACGTCCCCGACCGCTTCGACCTGAGCGACCTCGGGGGGCCACCGCTGCCCAAGCCCAAGAAGCTCCCCCTGGCGGTGTACGACAAGGAGCTGGCACGGCTCCAGCTCGAGCTCGTGAAGCTCCAGGAGTGGGTGCGCCACGAGGGCCTGAAGGTGTGCGTGCTGTTCGAGGGCCGTGACGCCGCAGGCAAGGGCGGCACTATCAAGCGCATCGCCGAGCGCACCAACCCCCGCATCGTGCGGGTCGTCGCCCTCGACAAGCCCACGGAGAAGGAACGGACCCAGTGGTACTTCCAGCGCTACGTGGCCGAGCTCCCCTCGGGCGGCGAGATCGTGCTGTTCGACCGGTCCTGGTACAACCGGGCCGGCGTCGAGCGGGTCATGGGCTTCTGCACCAACGACGAGTACGTGGAGTTCCTGCGCTCGTGCCCCGAGTTCGAACGCATGCTGCTGCGTTCGGGGATCGTGCTGCTCAAGTACTGGTTCTCGGTCAGCGACGAGGAGCAGGAGCGCCGCTTCCGCGAGCGCATCGAACACCCCGAGAAGCGCTGGAAGCTCTCGGAGATGGACCTCGAGTCTCGTGCCCGGTGGGCCGACTACTCGCGGGCCAAGGACCAGATGTTCAAGTACACCGACACCAAGTGGTCGCCGTGGTGGGTGGTGAACGCCGACGACAAGCGTCGGGCCCGCCTCAACTGCATCAGCCACCTGCTCGCCCAGGTGCCCTACCAGGATCTGGTCTCCAAGAAGCTGAAGCTGCCGAAACGCCAGCCCGACGACTACGTGCGACCGCCCATGGCCGAGCAGACCTTCGTGCCCGCCGTCTACTGACACCCGCCGTGCCGCTCGCCCCGCGCCCCTGCGTCGCGCTCGCCGGCTTCGCGCTGGCCCTGGTCCTGGCCGGCTGCGGCGACGCCGACCCCGCCGAGCCGTCGCGCACGGGCGCCGCCGTGACCGCCGACACCGCGGCGCCACCCACGACGGCGGCCCGGGAGCCGGCCGCCGACCAGACCGCACCGGTGGGCACCAACGGCCTGGCCGTGGACGCGGACGGGGACCTGTGGGTGGCCGACCTCGACGGCGCCCAGCTCCTGGAGGTGGACCCGGCGACCGGCGCCATCCTGCGCCGCTTCGGCGCGACCGACGGCGTCGACGCACCCGACGACGTGGCCGTCGACGCGGCCGGCAACGTGTGGTGGACGGGCTTCCTGACGGGCCGGGTCGGTCGGGTCTCGCCCGACGGCACCAACGTGATCATGGCCGAGCTCGCACCGGGGGCGAACCCGATCGCGGTGCGCGCCGACGGCCGTGTGGTGGTGGCGCTCGCCTTCACCGGCGACGCCCTCTACGAGCTCGACCCGACCGGCGTCGACGAACCCCGGCTGATCGTCGACGCGCCCGGCGCCCTGAACGGGTTCGCCTTCGGCGACGGCGGGCGCCTGTACGCCCCGCGCTTCGGGGTGGGCGGCACCGGCTCCGTGGTGGCCGTCGACGTCGACAGCGGGGCGATCGAGACGCTGGCCCAGGGGCTCTCGCTGAACAGCAGCGTGAAGACCGGAGCCGACGGCACGCCGTACGTGCTCACCGGCGCGCCGTCGACGGTCTCGACGCTCGACCTCGCCACCGGGGAGCTGGAGCCCGTCGCCAGCGTGCCCACCGCGGCGGTGGACAACATGGCGTTCGCCCCGGACGGCACGCTGTACGTATCGAGCTTCAACACGCCGACGATCTCCGTCGTCGCCCCAGGCGGGACCGTCACGACGTTCGACGTCGGCGACAGCTCGGGCTGAGCACCTCGACGCGGGCCGGTCAGCCCGTGGGCGTGTAGTAGCCGACGACGTCGGCGATCACGTCCATGTTGCCCGAGTTGTTGTAGATCGACACCTTGCGGTTGGTCCCCACCCGCACGACCACGAGGTTGGGCCGCACGTCGCCGCGGGGCAGGTTCAGGTTGGACGCCAGCGGCATGGTCTGACCCGCCGGCCACACCGTGAGGTGCGTGGCGGCCGTGGGGAACACACCGGTCACGTTGAGCACGACCGCGGTGGCGTCCGCCGGGACACCCGTGGTGCCGCCGGACACGACGAGGTCGCGGGCCTGACCCGCGCTCCACGGCGAGGCGTAGGGCCCGACCTGATACGCGGGTCGCGAGTCGAGCAGCCGCTCGGGTGTGATCGGGGTGAGCTGGGCGCCGGACGTCGGCGGCTGACCGGCGGGGTCGGCGTAGAAGCCGACCACGTCCGCGATGACGTGCACCGTGCCGGCGTTGTTGAAGATCGACACGCTGTTGCCGGTCCCGACCCGGACCGTCACCAGGTTGGGGACGGTCTCGCCCGCGGCGACGTTGAGGTTCGAGGCGTTGGGCATCGCCTGACCCGCCGGCCACACGGTCAGGTGCGACGCGGCCGAGGGCCCGGTGGCGGTGACGTTCAGCACCACGGCGGTGGCGTGGGCGGGCACCGTCGTGTCCCAGCCGGTCACGATGACGTCGCGGGTCTGCTGCCCGCCGGTGCCCCAGGGGGTCGAGTACGGCCCGACCTGAGAGCCGGGTCGGGAGTCGAGCAGTCGGCGCGGGGTCATGGCGGTGTACAGGCCCGTCGCGCTGCCGGGCAGGTGGTAGCCGACGACATCGGCCAGCAGGTCGACGGTGCCGGAGTTGTTGAACAGCGACACCTCGCCGGCGGCACCCACCTTGACGGTGACGAGGTTGGGCCGCACCGCACCGGCAGGCAGGTTCAGGTTCGAGGCGTTGGGTCTGGGCTGTCCCGCGGGCCACACCGTGACGTGGGTGGCCTGGCTCGGGAACACACCGGTCACGTTCAGCACGACCGCCTCGGCATCGGCCGGCACGCCGGCGGCGCCGGCCACGCGCAGCGTCCGGGTCGTCCCGGCCGCCCACGGCGAGGCGTACGGCCCGACCTGGTAGGCAGGCCGCGAGTCCAGGATGCGCACCGGGTCGACCGACACGAACCGGGTCGGCAGCGGCACGTCGAAGTCCGAGATCCCGTCGCCGTCGGTGTCGGCCGAACGGGGGTTGAGGCCGCGGTTCTTCTCCCGGACGTCGACGAGGCCGTCGCCGTCGTCGTCGGACCGCGTGGGGTCAGAGGTGACGTGGGCCTGGAACCCCGTGCCCTCGTAGGTGAAGCCGATGTCCCAGCCGGTCAGCTCGGCGGCGTCGGCCAGCCCGTCGCCGTCGGTGTCGCCCAGCACCGGGTCGGTCCCGATCTGCACCTCGGATCCGTCGGCCAGGCCGTCGCGGTCGCCGTCGGGGATCGCCGGGTTGGTGCCGATGGTCGGCTCGTAGCCGTCGAGCAGACCGTCGCCGTCGCTGTCGGGATGCCACCACTGCGTCAGGGCCGCGGCCTCGTCGACGTCGTCGAGGCCGTCCCGGTCGTAGTCGAGCGCCGTGGCCCAACCGTCGGTGAAGACGTCGAGGCCACCCGGCATGACGTCGAGCTCGATGGGCGATTCGTCCGTCTGGTCGAGCTCGTAGGTGACCGGAGCGTGATCGCAGGAGACCACGCACTGCTCCACGTAGACCTGCGCGTCGTACTTCGCCACGTCGCCGCCCTTGGTGTAGCCCCACTCGAACCAGTAGCGCAGGGGTGGTGCCACCTGCGTCGGCACGCTCGAGGTCTGGCCGGTCGTCGGCAGGGCGACGTCGACCCAGGCGGTGGCGTCCCACACCTCGGTCTTGACGCACTTCTTGCCGTAGTCGCCGACCCCCTGGATGCTGTCGCACCGGGTGCCACCCTGCTGGAACAGCAGAGCGGGCTCGTAGGTGGCCTGCAGCGGCACGTGGTCGGTGCGGGCCTGGACGTCCCCGGCGCCGGGGAAGGCGCTGTCGCTCTCGCCCCGTACGCGCATCCCGAGGCCGGTCCAGAGCACGTCGGACACCGTCGCCCGATCCTCGAGGTTGGTGGCCACCTCCTCGAGGCGGGTCTGGAGGCGCACCTGGTCGCCGACGTCGAGGCCGTTGTCGTCGTAGTCGTCGACGGCGACGGCGGTGTGGTCCTCGTCGACGGCGCCCGCCACGGTCGTGAGCTCGGTCACGGTGAGGAACAGGCTCAGGACCCAGTTGGTGAAGTCCTCGAACCAGTCACCGATCGCCATCGCCACGGCGAGGGCGGCAGCGAGCAGCGGCCCGACGAGGGGGATCGCGGCGATGCCGATGAGGATCGCGATCACGACGACCTCGAAGAGGAAGGCGAGCGCGCCGAGCTCCACGCCCGCGTTGCCCCCCATGGCGTTCGAGATCGCGAACCAGCGGTACGCGCCGTAGGCGAGGCCGACGAGCGTGCCCACGATCGCGATCCCCTTGAGGACCCGCGCCGTGCTCTTGGCGCCCTTGAGCGCCTGGGCGCCCCGACCCGCCCCGAGCAGTGCCCGGGAGCTCGTGGCGGCCTGGATGATCTTCAGGCTGTCGAGCGCCTTGACCAACCGCGGCACGCTGGCCCCGATCCTCGGGAAGGACACGACCCATCGGGCGAACCGGTACGTGCTCGTGACGAAGGCCAGCGTGGCGTCCCAGTGGGTGAACGCCGTGCCGGCGATGTCGTCCAGCCAGAACGTGACCACGTCGTCGACGTCGGGGACGTCGATCGGCGAGCCGTCCCACCCGACGGTCAGCGTCTCGCCCGCCGTCCACGACAGCAGCAGCGGCGTCGCCGCCTCGAGTTGCTCGCGCGTCAGACCGAGCCCGTCCAGACCGGCGAGGGCGTTCTCCTGCGTCGCCTCCTTCGTGGCGCGGTCGAACCAGTCGAGCTTCATCAGCCGGGTGGCCTCGACGTCGACCTGCGTCACGTCGAGGGGGATCGTCCTCGTGCCGAAGCCGAGCGACAGCGCGAGGTCGCCGAGGTCGAGGGTGGCGGACCGTCGCTCGTAGGCCTGGTAGACGCCGACGACGCCGGACGTCCCCAGCTCGCCGAGGAGGCTCGGCGCCAGGGTGTCGGACTCGTGCACGAGGGCCTCGTCGAAGTGGGGGCGGTCGACGGCGACGCGAGAGGCCGACGGCGGGATGAACGGGTTCGGGTTCGTGCGCGCCTCGAGCAGCCCGCGCAGGTCGTCGAGGGAGCCCTCCCCCTGCAGGTACGTGGCCCGGATGAACAGGCCGGTGGGCAGCACCTGGGCCGGATCGTGGTTGGCGAACAAGGCGACGTCGGTGCCGTGGTTCTCCGTCACCAGCAACCCGGTGACGCGGAACGGCTCCCGGTACCTCGCCAGGCCGACCTGCTCGTCCTCACCCGAGGGTGCGTCGGAGGTCCCGGTGACCATCCACACCAACCGGGCATCACCCACGAAGCGGGTCGTGCCGGCGGGCACGAGCACCCGTCCGTTGAACGCGACCGGCGACCCGTCCTGGACCACCGGCGACAGCGGCACGTACACCTTGTCGCTGCGGCCCGAGCCCGCCATGCGCTCCTGGGGCGCCCAGCTCGTGGGCGTGGAGGCGCCACCCAGATCCCAACCCACCGTGTAGTGGAAGCGGTGGTCCTCGGCGTCGTCGACGCCCAGGAAGAGGAGGTCGAGCACCCCGTTGGCGTTCAGGTCCACCAGGCCCATCCCCCATCCCGACGCTGCGGGGTCGAGCGCGGTGGATTCCACGATCGGCCCCCAGGACGTGGGGCTCCCTTGGGTGTTCAGGTCCCACCCGATGCGGTAGACGAGCTGGCCGGTGGCGACGTCGACCCCGCCGATCAGCAGGTCCGGGCGGGTGCCGGCGTTCAGGTTGCGCGCCGCGACCTGGAGCTGCGGCACAGCGACACCGAGGCCCGGGAAGTCGGGCAGGGCGTTGTTGCGCACGGTGGCCGGGCAACCGGCGGCCACCGAGCAGGCCCACCTGGTCTCCGCGAACGAGGTGTCGACGTTCGGGTCCCAGCGCACCCGGTAGGCGATCTGACCGGTGGCGGCGTTCTCGTCGACCAGGATGACCTCCTGGGTGCCGTTGGCGTCCACGTCGACGGCCGTGACGGCACCCGCCGACCCGTAGGACCCCGGCGCCTTGCGGAAGTGGGCCCAGTTGGCGTTGTCCGAGCAGGACGTGTCGCCCGCGCCGTCCACGTCGAGGCAGACGCTGAAGCCCGGGAGGTTGCCGCCCGAGGGGTAGGCCCAGACGAGGTCCGGTGCGGCCGTGCCCGCGAGGGAGGCGACCGCGCCGCCCGAGATGGGGTCCTCGTGGTTGTACACGAGGTGGCCGGCCGAGAACGGGTCGAGCTTGAGCGGCGTCCACGACTGCGCCCGATCGCCGAGCGGGCCCATCCCGGCCCCCAACGTCCACCCCGCGTAGAAGCCGGCACGCAGCGGCGAGACGGATTCGTCGGCGCCGAACAGGTAGAGGTTGCGCCGGCCGTCGCGCTCGTCGACCGCGATGCCGTAGGTCACGAAGCCCGGGGGACCGGCCTCGTCCTCGGGGAGGCCCATCAGGTAGTCGGCGACGGCGGCCGCGTCGGGCCGTGCGGACTGCATGGTCAGCTCGAGCACCGGGGCCACGATGACGTCGGCGGTGGTGCCGTCGGTGTCGCGCATCTGTCCGACGCCGTCGCCGTTGGGCCAGTCGTACACCGTGTTGGCCAGGGTGAGCGGCGACAGGCCCTGCGGGCGGTCCTGCGGGCGCACCTGCACGTCGAGGTAGGTGGGCCCACCGTTCGTGGACACGTCGAGGCGGAACGCGTCCTGCACCCCGGACGCGGCCATCGGCGAGTGGTCCACACCGTCCTCGAGGCCGTCGCCGTCGTTGTCGGCATCGGTCACGTTGGGGGCGCCGTCGCTGTCGGGGTCCGCGACCGGCAGGGCGACCTCGACCCCGTCGGGCAACCCGTCGTCGTTCGTGTCGGCGTTGCGGGGATCGAGGCCGGCCTGGAGCTCCGCCACGTCGGTGAGACCGTCGGTGTCGGAGTCGTCGAGCAGCGGGTCGGTGCCCAGCACGTCCTCGACCGCGTCGGGCAGCCCGTCACCCTCCGCCACCCCGTCGTCGTCGGTGTCCTCGCTGTCGGGCGCACCGGCGGGCGTGGCGTCCACCAGGGCCTGCCACTGGCCGTACACGCTGGGGACGGCTTGGGGGCCGCTCGTCTGCTCGACGGGCTGGGCCAGGGTCGCCGTCGGGATCAGGGCGGCCACCATCGTGAGGGTGAGGCCCACCACGATCGCTGCGAACGCACGGGTCGACCGGCGGGAAGGCCGCCGGACACCCCTCACGGGCACGGGCAGTGGCACCGGCGAGCCGTCGCCCGGAGCGTTGCGCGTCGAGAGCAGAGACCGAGGCATCCTCGACCTCCTTCGATCGGTTGTACGCCCTCACCGTGCGACCCGGGTGCCGCCCCACGCCAGAGGCTTTTTCCCCGCCGTGGGCCACGGCCGACCACTCGGCCGGTCAGCGCCGAGCAGCAGGCAGCGTCCGGGGGGTGGCGGAAGCCGCCACCCCCCGGCGCCGGTACCGTCCCCTCAGGCGAAGTTGGTCGGCGGCGGGGAACCCGGCGCCTCCGGGGCGCCGCCCGACGGCGTGCCCGGAGCACCCGTGTCGTCGAAGACCCCGACGGTCTCGGGTGAGGTCGGGTCGACGTGCTCGATCTCCGTCGGCTCCGGCCCGGCCCACTTGGGCGTGGTGGCCTTCAACAGCTCGTCGGGGATCTCGCCCTTGGACACCCAGCCGCGCTGGTCGGCCCACACCAGCAGCGGCGGCAGCACGGTGAGGGCGGTGGCCAGCGCCACGGCCACGTTCATGCCCACGATGCGGCCGAAGTCCCGCAGCAGGGGCAGGCTCGACGTGGAGATGACGAGCACGCCGGAGATGGCGGTCAGGGCCGACACGATGAAGGCGCGACCGGTACGGGCGGCGGCCACGTCCACGGCCTGACGGGGCCACAGGCCGCGTCGGCGCTCCTCCAGGTAGCGCAGCAGGATCAGCGAGGTGAACTCGGTGCAGGCCGCCACCACGAGCGGTCCGCCGACGGCGGTCATGGGGCTCAGCTTCAGGTCGAAGGCCCAGGCCACGATGGACGCCGCGCCCACGGCGATGAGCACCGGCACCAGCGACAGCAACGACCGCACCACGCTCTTGAGTCGCACGGCGAGGAAGAGACCGACGAACAGGATGGCCAGGTAGGTGAGCAGGATGCGGTTGGCCTCGAGGTTCTCGAGCAGGCCGATGCCCACGATGGCCAGGCCCGACGGCGTGGCCGTGATGCCCTCGGGCGGGCGGGCCAGGCTCAGCTCGTCGGCGAGGGCCAGGCCCTCCTCGGAGTTCTCGATGGCGTCGCGGACCTGGCTGACCGTCTCCTGGCGCTCCTGCAACGAGCGGTCGCCGTAGCGGAAGATGAGGTTCATGGCCAGCGCCTCGGGGTTCACCGTCGACACCTGGATGTCCTCCGGCGCCAGGTCGTACGCGGCCTGCACGTCCTCGGCACGCGGGCTCAGGTTGGTGGTGCCCGGGATCTCGATGGCGTAGTCCACCGTGGTGATGAGGCTGGTGGCGGTGAGCAGCTCCGGGCTGATCTTGCCCTCGGGGATCTCCCCGCCGTAGTTGGCCAGCAGGCCCTCCGAGTAGGGGGCGATGAAGTCCACCATCTCCTGGGAGAAGAGCAGCTCCTCGGTCTCCGCCTGGATGAAGAAGGCGAGCTCGGAGCTCGAACCGGTCTCCTCCTCCACGAACCGGAAGTCCTCCAGGTTGCGAGACGACTGGTTGACCCACTGCACGGGGTCGGTCTGCAGCTCCAGCTCCTCCTCCACGACGATGCCCCAGGCGAAGATGCCCAGGCTCATCACGGCCAGCAGGGGACCCAGCCACATGGGCAGGTTCCCGAGCCACACCGTGAGACGCCCGAGGACCCCCTCGCGGAAGTCGCCGCGGTGCGTCGGTGACTTGTACTCGCGGATGCCGAGGGTGGCGAGCGGGATCACGATGCTGGCCAGGCAGATCACGGCGATGCCGACGGCCAGCAGCAGACCGAAGTCGCGGATCATGGGCACCTTCGCCCAGCGCAGGGCGGCGAAGGCGAACACGGCGTCGAAGGTCACCACGAGCAGCGCCGGGCACAGGCCGCGGGCGGTCTCCTGGATGGGGTGCGAGGCGCGGTCGACGATGACCTCCTCCTCCACCCGGGCGTGCATCTGGATGGCGTAGTCGATGCCGATGCCCAACATGACCGGGAGGCCGGCGATGGTGACCAGGGTCAGCGGGATGCCGAGGTACCCGGCGAGGCCGAAGGCCCAGGTGACGCCGAAGAGGATGACGGCCAGGGGCAGCAGCCGCCAGCGCACGTCGAACAGCACCAGCAGGATGATCGTCATGATGACGACGGCGATGGCGCCGAGCTGGAGCATGCCGCCCTTGAGGTAGTCGTTGATGTCCTTCAGCAGGTACGCCGCTCCGGTGACCGTGACACCCTGGATGGCTCCTTCGGCGCCGTCCTCCCGGGGGGTGAGGTCCACGTTCTCGAAGCGTCCCTCGGCGACGAACTCCTCGACCTTGTCGCGCACCTTGATGGCACCGGCGGCCTCCTGTTCGAGGGAGGCGTTGCCGGTGAGGCGCACGATGAGCTGCATGTGGGTGTTGTCGGGGAACACCGGGCGCTGGGCCTTGCGGATGTCGTCGGTGTTCGGGTACTCGTCGTCGCGGGTGTCCGCGGTGTTGGCCGGGTCCTTCTCGTTGTCGTAGAGCAGGAAGTCGATCCACTCCGGGTTGGCGAAGTTGCGGTCCTCGGCGGGGATCTCGGCGAGGCGCTCGGCGGACGCCGCCGACGCCCCGAACCGGATGGCCTTGGCCGCCTCGTCGGGGTCGTCCTCGATGGCGTGCAGGAGGGCCAGGCCGGCCGCGCTCTGGGTCGGGTCCTCCGCCGGGGTGCCGTCCGGCTTGTTGACGAGCAGGTTGTTGGTCCACTCGAGCGCCGTCTTGGGGGTGACGACGTTGTCGATGAGGCAGTCCTCGTCATCCGGATCGTTCGGGTCGCAGTCGGGCTGGTCCTTGAAGTAGGCCTCCAGCTCCGCGAACGCCTCCTGGTTCCCGACGGTCATCATGTCGGCGATGGTCTTGCCCTCGGCGGCCTTGAACACCACCAGCACGGCCTGGCCACCGAACAGGTCCTGGTAGGCGACGTTGTCGATGAAGACCTGGTCGGTGTCGTTGAGGTAGCTGTCCTGGCCGGTGGCGAACTCCAGCTTCGTCGTGCCGTAGCCGAGCACCATGGTGATGAGCAGGCCCACGATGGCGACGATGCCGGCGTGCTTGCCCAGATACACCGCCAGCGCGGACCAGAAACGCTGCATTCGTGTGAGATGGATGCCGTCCTGCACGAGTTCTCCCGGGTGCCGGTAGCCGACTGATGGAACGCTGGCCGCACGCTAGTTCCCGACGTGACGCCAGGCACACTTGCCCCGCCGAACACGTCGTGAGCCGGCTGTCGGGCGTGGACGGTCCCGGTCCCGACCGTCGCCCGCCGCCCGCAGCGGCCACACTGGGGTCATGGACCTCGGCACCGTCGTCGCCAGCTCGTGGTCGGCCGGGATCAGCCTCTACGCGGTGGCCGCGGTGCTCGGGATCGCCGGGCGGCTGGACTGGATCACGGTGTCGCCCGCGCTCGAGAACCCCTGGGTCATCGGCGCGGCGCTCGTGCTGCTGGCGGTGGAGTTCGTGGTCGACAAGATCGCGCTGCTCGACAGCGTGTGGGACGCGATCAACACCGTGATCCGACCGGCGGGCGCGGCGTGGATCGCGGCCGCCGCCCCCGACCAGGAGCTGCCGCTGCCGGTGCTGGCGATCGTCGGGGCCGCGCTCGCCCTGTCGAGCCACTCGGCCAAGGCATCCGCCCGGGCCCTGATCAACACCTCCCCGGAGCCGGCGTCGAACATCGTGGCGAGCCTCGTCGAGGACGGGATCGTGGGTGTGGTCATGGCGCTGGCCATCGCCTATCCGAAGATCGCCTTCGTGGTGACGGTGTTCCTGGCCATCGCCACCAGCATCACGGCGGTGTTGCTGTACAAGGCCATCCGGGGCGTGTGGAGCCGCATCCGGCGCCGTTTCGGACGGGGCGATCCGACCGTGCCGGCTACCGGGTGACGACGGGCTCCCGGGGCAATCCGAGGGTCCGCTCCCCCAGGATGTTGCGCAGGATCAGCGACGTGCCGCCCATGATCGTGTAGGCGGGTGCGTAGCACGCACCCCGTGCCGCCCGGCCCCACAGGGTGGCGTCCATGCCCCACGTCCGGGCCACGAAGTCGGCGACACGCTGCTCGTGCTCGGTGCAGAAGGCCTTGGTCGCAGCCGAGAACTGCCGGGGGGCCTGACCCAGCACCTCCCGCAGCACCAGCAGACGTCCGATGCGATAGCCGGTCTCGAGGCGGGCCACCTCCTGGCGCACGAGCGGGTCGGCGGTGTCGGCCCGGCCGAGCGCTTCGAGGTACAGGGCCCGGTTCGACAGCAGCCGGTCGACACCGCCCCGCTCGTGCTCGAGCTGACGCATCGTCTGGCGGAACGAGCCGCCCTCCTCGCCCACCAGGTTCGCCGCCGGCACCCGCACGCCGTCGAAGAAGACCTCGCAGAAGTGCCGGTTGGTGGTCATGTCCTCGATGGGTCGCACCGTCACGCCCGGGGTGTCCATGGGCACGATCAGCTCCGAGATGCCGGCGTGGCGAGGTCCCTCGCTGGACGTGCGACAGATCAGGTAGCAGTAGTCGGCGGTCTCGCCGAAGCTGGTCCAGATCTTCTGGCCGTCCACCACGTAGTGGTCGCCGTCGCGCACGGCCCGCGTGGCCAGCGACGCCAGGTCGCTGCCGGCATCGGGCTCGCTCATGCCGATGCACCAGCCGGTCTCGCCGGCGAGGATGCCGGGCAGGAAGTCACGTTGCTGCTCCGGCGTGCCGTAGGCGATCAGGGTGGGGCCCATCTGGCGGTCGGCGAACCACGAGGCGGCGATGGGAGCGCCCTTGTCGATGAGCGCCTCGGTCACCACGAACCGCTCGAGCACCGAGCGACCGCCGCCCCCCACCTCGGTGGGCCACGTCATGCCGATCCACCCCCGACGGCCCAGCTCCCGGGAGAACACCCGCGAGTAGCCGTTGATCCAGGCGTCGTCGTGCTGGCCGTGAGCGGCGATCGCCGCGTCCGCGACCTCGTGCGCCTCGGCCTGCAGCGCGACCAGCTCGGGCGACCAGGCGAACTCGAGGGTGCCAGCAGACATGGGGGTGATCCTCCGGGATCGGCGACGTCGGCGGTGCCCCACCCTCGCACCCGAGGCGACTCGGTGCACGGTCGAGCGCGTGCCCTCCGGGCTCAGCGAGGCTGGGAGACTGCGGGCCATGGCCACCGCAACACCCGACTGGCTCGAGGAGCTGCCCCTGCGGGCCGGTCCCCCGTGGCTGTCCATGGGCGTGCACCCGCTCGAGCTCGACCGCTGGCTGGTGGTCGACGACCGGCGTGACGCCGACCTGGCCCTCAAGGCCGCGCTGTCGCGGGATCACCACGTCGAGGTCGTGGCCGCCCTGGCCGGCACCGAGGCCGCCGGTGCCGAGACCCTCGGTCTGGTCCGGGACTGGCTGACCCGCCACCACCCGGAGCTGGGCGCCGACCCGGCAGGGGTGCTCGCCGACGCCCGCCGCGACCGGCATCCGCTGGAGACGGCGGGCCTGCTCGTGCAGGAGGACCTGTGCCTGCTGGGTCCCCCGGCGCCCGACGGCACGGGGGGCGACGTGCTCACCGCCGCCGCCGTGTGGTTCCCCTCGCACTGGCGCATCGCCGACAAGATCGGGCGACCGTTGGCCGCGGTGCACGCGCCGGTCGGCCACTACGCCGAGGAGCTCGAGCGCAAGGTGGACACGTTCGTCACCCGCCTGCGCCCAGAGCGACCCGTGTGGCGCCGAAACCTGTCGATCCACAGTCACGACGACCTGTTCCGCCCCGAACCCCACGAGGCGCCGGAGAGCTACGAGGGCCGGGGCATCGAGGGCGTGTGGCTGCGCTCGGAGTACCAGACGCTGCGGCGGTTGCCCACCACGGGCGCGGTGCTGTTCACCATCCGCACCCAGGTGTGTCCCGCGGCGGCGCTCACCGCCGTCCCGCACGTCGCCTCGGCGCTGGCCGCCGCGCTGCGGGCGAAGCAGTCCGACCTGCGTCGCCTCGGCGAGGCCCCACCCTTCCCCGGCTGGCTCCCCGACTGGCTGGCCGCCACCGGGCAGGTCCGGGGCGTCACACCGTGGGGACGACCTTGAACGCCTCGGCCAGACGGCCTCGGTCGAAGCCGGCCTGCTCGGCGTTGCCGGCCAGCCAGCCGCCCACCATCTCCTCGAGGTCGCTGCGGTGGCCGGTCTGGGACAGGTGCGCCCGCAGTGCGGCGATCTTGCGGTCGAAGTGCTCGGTCACGTCGACCACCAGATCGGGCCGGGGGTGGGCCATGAGCCACACCTGGGGCACGACATGGGGCTCCAGGCCCTCGGCCAGCAGCTCGGGGAAGGCACGGGGGTTGCGGGCGTCGGGGTACACGGCGCACAGCGTGGCCTCGCCCGCCGCGAGGTGATCGGGGTGCGAGGCGAAGATCCGCTCCAGGATGCGCTCCGGCGACTGGCAGATCACCACGTCGGGCCGCACCCGGCGGACGACCCGGGTGATGTCGCGGCGCAGCTCGAGGGTGGCTTCGAGGCGCCCGTCGCCGTGGCGCAGGAAGGTGAGGTCGTCGACACCGACCTCGTGGGCGGCGGCGCGCTGCTCCTTCTCCCGTAGTGCCACCAGCTCGTCGGTGGTGAAGGAGAGGTCATCGCTGCCGGCGTCGCCCGAGGTCGCCAGGCAGTACGACACGGTGCACCCGGCGGCGGTCAGGGACGCGACCGTCCCTGCGGCACCGAAGTCGACGTCGTCGGGGTGGGCGCAGACCACGAGGGCCCGTGAGGGAGCGGCGAGGGGCCCCCGATCGGTCATGACGTCTGCCATCCCCCGAGCCTACGGGACCGCGGTCCCGGTTCCGAGGGGTTCGGACGTACGGCGTACCGCCGCCACCATCACCACCGTGCCGCACGCGGCCAGCAGGGCGGGCACCAGATAGGCCCAGGAGAAGCCCTGGCGGTCGGCCACGGCGCCCACCAGGTACCCACCGGCGCCCTGGCCGACGTCCATGAAGGCGACGAGCGTGCCCAGCGCGGCGCCGCGGTGGGCGAGCGGGACGGTGCCGGTCAACCACGCGATCGTGGCGGGGAAGACCAGCGCCCATCCCACGCCGACCAGGGTGACACCGACGACCGCGGGAGCGGGCACGTCGAGCAGCGACAGGCACGCGAAGCCGGCGACGAAGGAGGCGAGCCCGGGGAAGATGACCCGCACCGGGCCGACGGTGTCGGCCACCCGGCCCGAGACCAGGCGCACCACCAGGATGGACAGCGCGAAGGCCAGGTACAGCGGCTCGGAGGAGTCCAGCCCGATGGCCCGGGCGTAGAGCGCGGAGAGGCTGGTGATGGTGGCGTAGCCGACGCCCAGGGTCAGCAGCGTGATCCCCGGCAGCACCGCGGCGGGGTAGATGAACGGTGCCGGGCCGTCCGCGGTGGGGGTGGTCACCGCCGGGGGCTGCGACCCGGTCGGTACCACCACGGTGGCGTCGACCGGCGCCGGGGTGAGCGCGGGCCGCGTCTCGGGGACGGTCGTGGTGAGCAGGCCCGCCACCACGGCCAGCAGTGACGCCACCGTCCAGGTCCAGCCGCTGCCCCGGTCGGTGAGCCACTCGCCCACCAGGGGGCCGGCGGCGAAGCCGAGGTAGATGGCCACCGACAGCCGGGCCACGGCCGAGGCCCGACGATCGGGTGGGGCGAGGTCGGTCTCGGCGGTGACGGCGGCGACGTAGAAGGCCCCGCCGGCGAAGCCCTGGACCAGGCGCAGGGCCAGCACGGGACCCACCTCCCGGGCGAGGTGCAGCCCGGCGAACGCGGCGGCGATCACGAAGGGCAGCAGGACCAGCATCGGACGGCGGCCCCGTCGGTCGGCGAAACGGCCCGCCAGGGGTCGGGCCACCACCGCGGCCAGGAAGAACACCGACACCGCGAAGCCGGCCAGGGCCTTCGACTCCCCGAGCTGCTCGGTGACGTAGCGCGGGATGGCCGAGAACATCGACCCGAGCGCCAGGTAGAGGAAGATCGCACCCAGGTCGATACGCCAGCTCGCGGACACCGGAGGCCGACGCTACCCGAGGGGGATGACCTTCGGCTCTGGCCCCGGTGGGATCGCCACGCGACGGTGGCCCCGAAGCCACCGAGACGCCGAGGGTGTGGAGCGCGCCATGAGCGATCCAGCTCCCCCGACCGGCACCACACCGGCGGGATACACGGACCTGGAGATGATCGGACGGGGCGGGTTCGCCTCGGTCTACCGCGCCCACCAGCCCGCCTACGACCGCACCGTGGCCATCAAGGTGCTCGACGTGGGCTTCGCCGACGAGACCTCCCGTCGCCGCTTCGAACGGGAGTGCGCGGCCACGGGCCGGGTGAGCAGCCACCCCAACATCGTCACCGTCCTCGACGCGGGGGTCACGGCGCAGGGCCACCCCTACCTGGTCATGGAGCACTGCGCCGGCGGGTCGTTCGCAGCACGACTCGAGGCGCGGGGACCGCTCCCGGTGGACGAGGTGCTGCGCGTCGGCGTGAAGATCGCCGGGGCGCTGCAGGCCGCCCACGACGTCGGGATCACCCACCGCGACGTGAAGCCGGAGAACATCCTGGTCACCGCCTACGGCGAACCGGCGCTCGCCGACTTCGGCATCGCCGTCGTGGCCGATCGCCAGACGGCCTCGGCGTCGATGGCGGCCTTCACCCCCAGCCACGTGCCACCCGAGGTCCTGCAGGGGCGACCTGCCGACGTCGCCGGCGACGTCTACAGCCTCGCCTCGTCGCTGTACGCCCTGCTCGCCGGCCACGCGCCGTTCGACATCGGCGAGGAACCGACCCCGGCCAGCGTCGTGTACCACGTCGTCAACACCCCACCCCCGCCGATCGTGCGCTCCGACGTGCCGACGGCGCTGCGCACGGTCCTGGCACGGGCGCTGGCCAAGGATCCGACCATGCGCTTCGCCTCCGCGGCGGAGCTCGGCCGAGCGCTGCAGGCTGTGCAGCGCGAGCGGGGGGAGGCCGTCAGCGAGATGGTGATCCCCCCGGTCGCGGCGGGGGTCGCGGCGGGGGTCGCGGAAGGGGCCGTGGCCGCCGCAGGACCGGCCGAGGCGGAGCCGGCCGCCGTCGCCGCGGTCGCGGCGCAGACCGTGGCGCCGATGGGGTCGCTGCCCGGTGTCCCACCGGTGCCCCCGCCACCGCCGCCCATCGCCGCGCCCGCCACCGCCACCGAGCCGCACCGGCGAGGCTGGCTCGTGGCCTTGGCCGTGCTCGCGGTGCTGGGCCTGCTGACAGCGGCAGCCCTGCTGCTGACACGGGACGGGAACGGCGACGACGAGGTCGTGTCGGGACCGTCGAGCTCGGATCCGGCCACCGACGAACCGGCCACCGCCACCTCCGGCACCGCCGCGCAACCTCCCGTGACCGACTCCACCGCGGTCACCGTGGCACCGACGGTGCCGCCCGCCCAGGCCACGGTCCCACCAACGCAGGCGACCGCGCCGCCCACACCGACGCAGACCTCGCCCACCGTGGGCTCGACGGAGACGACCGGGACCACGGTGCCCTACGCCGATCTGTGCCCCAACCCCGAGGGCTGTGCCACCTCGTTCGTCGAGGCATGGGTGGCCGACGACACCGAGACCGCGAACCGCATCGCCCAGCCCGACGCGGTGAGCACCCTGTGGGCGGCCTACCTCCCACGCGGGGCGGGGTGGAGCCTGACGAGCAGCGAGGGCGCCATGGGCACCATCTACTGCCGGTTCTCGGCGCCCGGCGTGCCCGACACGATCGTGGTCGCCGTGGCCAACCAGATCCCCGTCGTCGTCACCGACGTGCTCCTCGACGCCTGACCCGCGGCGACCGGTCGACGGGACCGTGGTCCACCCGGCCGGGTGGCACGCCCCGGCGGCGGGCACTCACCACGCCTAGATTGCCGGCATGGAATCGCTCGAGGCCCTGCGCCGCGCCACCGCCGAGTTCGACCGCCGGCTCTCGTCCGTCACCGACGGGCAGTGGGACGCCCCCACGCCGTGCGACGACTGGACGGTACGCCAGCTCGTGTCGCACGTGGTCGGCGGCAACGCCATGGCCGTGGAGCTGCTCGGCGGCGCGTCGAGCGAGCAGGCCCTGCCCTTCCTCGGCGGCCTTCCCCTGGGGGACGATCCGCTGGCCACGTTCCGGGCCGGCGCCGAGGCGCAGCTCGCCGCCTTCGCGTCGCCGGGCGCCCTGGAGCGGACCTGCCACCACCCGATGGGTGATCTGCCCGGCGCCGAGGTGGCCGGGTTCCGGGTCGGTGACCTGACGCTGCACAGCTGGGACCTCGCCCGGGCCATCGGCGCCGACGAGGACCTCGACGCGGAGCTGGTGGCGGCGGTCTACGCCCGCCTGGAACCGATGGCGCCGATGCTCGACCAGGTCGGCGTGTTCGGCGAGGGCCCCAGCGGCGCGGTCGGTGCCGACGCGCCCCTCCAACGGCGTCTCCTGGACCTGGCCGGGCGCCGACCCTGAGCACCGGCCGGACCGCCCCCGCGCGGTCAGCGCCGGCGCGGCCTCAGACCAGGATGCGCTCGTCGGGCGCACGCACCCCGATGACGGCCAGCGTGCGCCCCATGCCCAGGAACATGCCACAGCAGATCGTCAGGTCGGCCAGCTCGTCGTCGGCGAAGGCGGCCCGCAGCCGACCCCAGAGCTCGTCGTCCATCGCCTGGTGGTCGAGCGCGAAGCGCTGCGCGAACTCCGCCGCGAGACGCTCCCGCTCGGTGAGCGCGGTGCTCGCCCGCCAGTCGCCCACCTCGGCGTAGAAGCCCTCGTCGATGCCGGCGGCGTCGGCCTCCCGCGCCCGGGTGTCCTGGCACACGACGCAGTCGTTGATCAGGGCGATGGTCCACCGGGCGGCCTCCCGCTCCCGCAGCGGCAGCCTCGTGTTGCCGTACACGGCCTCGGACAGCGCCCCCATGCCCACCGCCATCTCGGGACGCAGCAGCGCCCAGTCGACGTGCTCGCCGAGTCCGCGTTCGGGGAAGTCGATGCGTGCCATCCGCGCACAGTAGCCAGCAACGCATCGGGGTGCCCGGCCCGCGGGGCGAGGGGCCGTCGTCGCCACCGCCACGGGGCACACCGGCCGCGAACGAGCCCGCAGGCCGTAGCCTGACGCCACCGTCGATGCCCGCGCTCACCCCGGAGGAACCTGGCCATGGCGAACCCGTCCGATCTCACCGTGCCCGACCAGTCGGGGCGGGTGGTGGTGATCACCGGCGCCAACAGCGGGATCGGCTACCAGGCCGCCCTGCGACTGGCGCAGGCCGGCGCCGAGGTGGTGCTGGCCTGCCGCAACCCCGCCAAGGCCGCCGAGGCCGAGACCCGCATCCTGGCCGGCGCGGCCGACGCCGAGGTCCGGGTGGTGGAGCTCGACCTGGCCTCGCAGGCCTCGGTGCGCACCGCCGCCGAGCAGCTGCGCGCCGACTACGAACGCATCGATCTGCTCGTCAACAACGCCGGTGTCATGGCCATCCCCCGACGGGAGACCGTCGACGGGTTCGAGACCCAGCTGGCCACGAACCACCTCGGTCACTTCGCGCTCACCGGCCTGCTGCTCGATCGGGTGCTGGCGGCGCCGGACAGCCGCATCGTCACGGTCTCGAGCACCGCGCACCGCATGGGCCGCATCCGCTTCGACGATCTCCAGGGTGCCGGGCGCTACCAGAACTGGCGCGCCTACGGGCAGAGCAAGCTGGCCAACCTGCTGTTCGCCTTCGAGCTCCAGCGCCGTCTGAGCGCCAGCGGCGCGGCCACCCTGTCGCTCGCCGTGCATCCCGGGTGGTCCGCCACCCATCTCCAGACCAGCGGCCGGGGCGTGACGAGCGGACCGATGCACGCCATGACCTCCCTGGCCAACCGGGTCTTCGCCCAGAGCGACGCCATGGGGGCGCTGCCCACGCTCTACGCCGCCACCGCGGCCGACGTGGAGCCGGGCGGCTTCTACGGACCCGGTGGGCTGTTCGAGGTCCAGGGCATGCCCGAGCGCGTCGACTCGACCTCGGCGGCGAAGGACCCCGACGTCGCCCGCCGCCTGTGGGAGGTCTCCGAGGACCTCACCGGCGTGCGCTACGAGCTGACGTCGGTGTGAACGTCGGCGTCGGCGGACGGGACCGGCCCGTCGAAGCCGACGTCCACCGGCGCGACGGGCACGCCGGTCGGTCGCAGCTCGATGCCGACCAGCGGCGGCACCGGCAGCACCGGGCGGTACTTCGCCGCGTCGATGACCTGCCCCAGCGCCGGGCCGAGGTACTCCGACCAGATGGTCAGGGCGGCGGGCTCCGTGGCGTGGATGCCGTCGGGCAGGTACTGCGCGGAGCGCGCCGGACCCAGCGCGTCGACATAGGCGCCGTACTCGAGCACGACCGCCCGACCGTCGAGGGCCGCCGCGTCACGGAGCATCTGGTTGTAGGCCGCGACCCGACCCGGGTGGTCCGGCCCCAGGAACCGGTCCTCGCGGGCCGTGCCGTGCTCCCCGGGTCCCACCTCGGGAGTGGTGGCCAGCACCACCAGCACCCCCTGGTCGGCGAGGAGGTCGATCGCCTCCAGCAGTCGGGTCCGGACGAGCTCGTCGAAGAGGGGGTCGCCGATCGAACGCCACACCCCGTCGTCGTCGAACATCCAGTCCGCGGTGTCCCACACGCCGGTGAACAGCACGGCCACGTCGACGTCGTTGCCCGTCGCGGCGGCCGGCCACCGGGTCCGCCAGTCGAGGCAATGGTCGTCGGGGTGGTCGTAGATACGTTCGCCTTCGGGTGATCGGCCGAACACCCGCACGCCTTCGGTCAGAAGGCCGCAGCCGAGACGACTGTCGCCGCTCACGAGGCGGAGCGCCTGCTGTCCCTCGGCCCACTGCCACCCGGGCCCACCGAGCGACACCGCCGTGGACCCGCCGAAGAGGGCGACGGTCGGGACCGAGGGATGGATCGGCCCCACCCCCACCTGCTCGGCCTCGGGGGGCGCGGTGTTGGCGGCGTGCTCCATGGCCACGAAGTCGTAGGTGGGTGCCGGCACCGGCACGTTGACGGCGAAGAGGGCGACCACGGCGCCGACGGCCAGCGCACCCGAGAGCACCACCCCGTCACGACGCCAGCCGATGCGGCCGCCGCTGAGCAGCGGCTGCTCGACCCAGCGGTGCACGGCGGCTCCCAGCGCGATGGACACCGCCAGCTCGACCAGCACCAGACGGGTGCCGGTGAGGTCGGTACGTGCGCCCAGCCACAGGAAGACCGGCCAGTGCAGCACGTAGATCGGGAACGCCCAGCGCCCCAACGCCACGAGGGGACGCCGGGACAACACCGCGGGGACCAGCCCCCGATCGTCGAGGGTCGCGGCGATGACCGCCACGGCGGGGAGCGCGAACAGCCCGAGCCCTCCCTGGTAGAGCCAGGCCCCGTTGCGGTCGACCAGCACCATGACGGCCAGCAGGCCGACGAGCGACAGGGCACCCAGCACCCGCACGGCGGGACGGGCCGCCTCGGGAACGCGGCCCTCGGAACGGGCCAGGACGAGTGCCAGGGCCACGCCGGCGAGGAACTCCCCCGCCCGGACGTGCGTGCCGTAGTACGCGACGTCCGGGGAGTGGGACACGACGGCGGGGATGGCCGCGAGCGCCGCGGCCAGACCGGCCACCACCAGCCAGCTCCGACGGCGGGTCACACCGACACCGGCGAGCACGAGCGGCAGCAACCAGAAGCACTGCTCCTCGAGCGACAGCGACCAGAAGTGCTGGAAGGCGCTGGGCCGTTCGAACAGCGACCCGTAGGACTGCTCGTTGGCGATGAAGCGCCAGTTCGACGCGTGGGCCAGCACGGACAGCGCATCACCCCGCAGCGTGGCCAGCCCGGACTCGCTGCGGACGCTCACCGTCACGAGCGTGGCGAGGCCGACGCCGAGCACGCTGATGGGCAGCAGCCGCCGTGCCCGTCGCCGCCAGAAGGTCACGAAGGGACGGGGGGTCTGCCGACGCTGCAACGAGAGGTAGGACGTGGCCGCCAGGAACCCCGACAGGGCGAAGAAGATGGTCATGCGGGCGAAGCCGCCCTTCACCCACGACACCTGGGCATGCCACGCGAGCATGCCGAGCAGGGCCAACCCGCGCAGACCGTCCACCGCGTCGACGCGGCGGGTCGGGGCGGGCAGCCGGTCGAGGCGGGGGTCCAACGTCCGGTGCATGAGTTCGCCCCGAGGCTACCGATCGGTCGCCGTCGAGGGCCATCGCGCCGGTGTGACCTTCGTTACGTACGGTGACGTCGCGTGCGCGCCTCGCGCTCGTCGTGGTCGGCGGCGGAAGCGGCCGGGACCCCTCAGACGACGCGGGGCAGCCCGATGGGGTTGGGGAACGGGATCACCCCGGCGTCGACGATGCAGCCGGCGATGGGCACGAGCGCGTCGACCAGGTCGTCACGTTGGTGTTGGCGAAGCACCGCGTAGGGCAGGGCGGCCAGCTCGTCGGTGCGCGACTCGATGCGGCCCCGCAGCTCCCGTCCCCGTGTGGTGAGGCCGTCGGCGTCCACCAGACCGGCCGCGCCGAGCGCCTCCACGGCGTCGGCCCAGTCCCGCTCGGACCAGCCGCGCCCGGCCCGCAGGAGCTCGGCGGGCACGCCCTCGGCCGCCGACAGCAGCACGTGGGCCTCGCACGGCCCCACCCCCTCGGTGGTGAGACAGGCGACGTGTCCGTCGCCCCGGTGCTCGCGCAGGGTCGTGGCCACCTGCCACAGCTCGGCCACGTCGTCGTCGACCGGGTCGATCTCGGCGTTGGCGGCGTAGAGCGGACGGCCGGCTCCCTCGGCCCCGCCCAGCGCCACGTCCAGCAGGCCCAGCACGTCGTCGGCCAGCTCGTCGATGCCGGGCACCAGACGGCGCAGCGCGCTCGCCGCGGCCCGCGCCCGCGCCGTCACCACCGCGTCGGGCGTCACCACCTCCCACACCACCGGGACCGCCGCGGCCACCATGGCGGGCTCGAAGCCGTAGAACGTCGCGCTCACCACTCCCGCACCGACCGCCCCCATCGGCGCCGCCCGGCCGGCGAAGTACCCCGCCCACGGATCCACCACACCCAGCTCGAGCGACGCGTCACGGCACTCGTCGGCGAAGTAGGTGACGGCGTGGACCGTCTCGAGCAGGTGCCAGATGCTGCGCGCCTCGAAGGGATCCATGACGCCATGATGCCCCGGATGGCCCCCGGGGGCCCGGGGGCGGCGCGGTCGTGGCGACCGGGTGCGCTCAGCCGGTGGCCCGGGTGCGCCGCAGCACGGGGTCGGCGGCGGCGAGGACGCGGTCCGCGGCCCGCAGCACGCGGCCGGCGGCACCGGGGGTCTCGGAGTCCACGAGGTTGCCCATCACCTGCAGCGTGATGTCGGCGATGCCCTGGGTGCCCACGGCGAGGCGCAGACCCGAGCGGAGGATCCACGGGTGGCCGATGAGGAACGAGAACCGGCGCCCCGTGCGGAGGAACTCGTCGAACCGGTGACCCACCTCCCGGTCGTAGACCCGGGGCGCGGTGGCGGGGTCGGCCAGGAAGCAGTCGACGGCCAGCATGCCGGACTCGAGTCCGTAGTCGATGCCCTCCCCGTTCATGGGGTTGACGAGACCCGCCGCGTCGCCCACCGCCACCCAACCCGGGCCGTGGCGGCGCTGGCTCGTCATGGGCAGGCGCCAGGCGCGGGGGCGCTGCTGGTACGGGCCGAGCGACCACTCGTCGCGGACCAGCGCGTGGTAGCTGTCGAGCAGCCGGTTCAGGTTCAGCTTGCGGAACCCCTTCATGGTCGACAGGGCACCCACCCCGATGTTGACCGTGCCGTCGCCGGCGGGGAACAGCCAGCCGTACCCGGGCACCGCGGTGCCGTGCTCGTCACGCAGGGTCAGGCAGGCCTCGAGGTAGCGCTCGGCATGGCGGGGTGACTCGACATAGGCGCGGATGGCCAGCCCGAACGGCTCGTCGGGGACGCGGTCCGCACCGAGGGAGCGAGCCGCGGCACCCGGCGCCCCCGCGGCCAGCACCACCAGGTCGGCGGTCCAGGCGTGGCCGTCCGAGGCGACGCCGACCACGCGGTCTCCGTCGAAGGCCGGCTGGGCCTCGTGCCCCCAGCGCACGTCCGCGCCGGCCTCCAGGGCCAGCTCGAGCAGGCGGGCATCGAGACGGCGGCGGGGCCA
>JALOLF010000100.1 GCA_025456085.1 Acidimicrobiales bacterium | reverse complement strand
AGGTCAGGTTGGGCACGAACCGGCCGTCCATCACGTCCCACTGGATGCGGTCGACGCCGGCCTTCTCGAGGGCCTGGCAGTCCTCGCCGAGGCGGGCGAAGTCGGCGGGGAGCACCGACGGCACGATCTCGAAGCGACGGTCGGTTGCGGCCGAGGAGACGTCCATGCCGGTGACGATACCCGTCGGCACCGCCGGGCCCCGTAGCCTGCCCGGCGGTGAACGACCCGTCCGAACCGGTGGCACGTCACGACGAGCCCGCGTCCCGTCCCGGCGATGCCGTGGCGGGTGCCGCTGCGGGTGCCCCTGCGGTCGTTGACGTGGTGCGTGACGTCGACGTGGGTGGGCTGGTGGCCGGTGGCGAGGCGCTGGCCCGGTTGGGCGACGGTCGACGCCTGCTGGTCGATGGCGCGCTGCCCGGTGAGGTCGTCGACGTGGCGCTGCGCTCGGTGCGCCCGCGACTGGCCCGTGCCGCGGTGGTCGGGGTGCGCCGCCCGGCACCGACCCGGGTGCAGCCGCCGTGCCCGTTCGTCGCCGCCGGCTGCGGTGGCTGCGACCTGCAGCACGCGGCGCCCGACGCCCAGGTGGGCCTCAAGGTCGGCATCGTGGTGGACGCCCTGCGCCACCTGGGCGGTGTCGTCGACCCACCGGTCGAGGCGGGCGCGGCGCTACCCGACCGGGGCTTCCGCACCGCCCTGCGACTGGGCGTGCGGGCCGGGCGCGCCGGGTTCCGCCGCCGTCGCAGCCACGACGTGCTGGCGGTCGAGGAGTGCCTGGTGGCGCACCCCGCGCTCTCCGAGCTGTTGGCCGAGGGTCGTTACGGTCGGGCGCAGGAGGTCACGCTGCGGGTGGGGGCGGTCACGGGAGAGCGCCTCGCGGTGCTGCACCCGACCGCCCGGGGTGCGGTGCTGCCGGCCGATGTCACCGTCGTGGGCACCGACGAGCTGCGCCGGGGCCGGCGGGCCTGGTTCCACGACGAGGTGGCGGGCCGTCGCTACCGCATCTCCGCCCTGTCGTTCTTCCAGACCCGCACCGACGGTGCCGCCGCGCTGGTGCAGGCCGTCACCGTCGCCGGTGGGGACGAGCTGGCCGATGCCGGTCGGGTGGTCGACGCCTACGGCGGGGTCGGGCTGTTCGCGGCGGCGCTGGCCCGTCCCGGGGGAGCGGGCCGGCGGGTCGTGCTGGTGGAGCGGTCGGCGTCGTCGTGCGCCGACGCCCGGCGCAACCTGTCGGGGCTCGACGCCCGAGTCGTGAACGTGGCCGTGGAGCGCTGGCGCCCCGGACCGGCCGACGTCGTGGTGGCCGACCCCGCCCGGGCCGGGCTGGGCCGGGTCGCGGTCGACGTCGTGGCGGCCACCGGTGCCGCCGTGGCGGTGCTGGTGAGCTGCGACGCCGCAGCCCTGGCACGCGACACCCGGCTGCTCGGCGAGCGCGGCTACGAGTTGGCGCAGGCCCGGGTCGTGGACCTGTTCCCCCACACGCACCACGTCGAGGTGGTGTCCCGCTTCGTGCGTCGCTGAGCGCAGCGCCGGCCCCGCCGCGGGCGGCTCGGGCTCAGGCGCTGACCCAGCCGGCGACGTCGGCGATGGCGTGGGTGTCGCCGCTGTTGTTGACGAGCGAGACGCGCCCCGAGCCGTCCACGGGCACCAGCACGAGGTTGGCGACCGTCTGGCCGGTCACCATGTTCAGGTTGGACACCGTGGGCAGCGGGCCGCCGGCCGGCCACACGGTGAGGTGGCTGGTCTCGCTCGGCTCGGTCACGGTCACGTTCAGCGCCACCGCGGCCACCCCCGAGGAGGGCACGCCGCCTCTGCCGGTCACCTGCAGGTCGATGCGCGTGCCCGGCCCCATGGGACGTGCCGGCGCGCCCAGGCCGATGCGGGTGTCGAGGATCCGGGCCGGCACGGTGCCCACCAGTCGCCCCGAGGGGCCCGTGCCCGGGGCGAAGCAGCCCGCCAGGTCGGCGAGGAGGTGGACCTCGCCGCTGTTGTTGTACAGCGACACGGATCCGCCGGGACCAACCGGGGTGACCACCAGGTTGGGTGCGGTCTGGCCCCGTCCCGGGTTCAGGTTGGAGGCGTTGGGGCGGGTGGCGCCCGTGGGCCACACGGTGAGGTGGGTGTCGGCGCTGGCGGCGACCCCGGTCACGTTGAGCACCACGGCCTGGACCGTGCCGGCCGGCTGCGCGCAGGCGTCGTCGGCGTCCAGCACCAGGACGCCGCCTGCCCCCAGCGTCGTGCCGGGACCCTCCCTCGTGTCCAGCAGGCGTGTGGGCGCGACCGGGACGAAGCGGGTGCCGGTGGCGGTGGCCGCACCCTCGTCGAACCAGCCGGCCACGTCGGCCACCAGATGCACCGCGCCGCTGTTGTTGAACAGGGTGACCCTGCCGCCCCCGCCGACCTGGGCGACCACGAGGTTGGGTCGGGTCTGGGTGGCGGCCAGGTTCAGGTTGGAGGCGAAGGGCCGGTCGGACCCGGTGGGGTGCACGGTGAGGTGGGTGTCGGCGGTGGCCTGCACGGCGGTCACGTTCAGCACGACGGCCGACACGCCGGCGCTGGGGACACCGCCCCGCCCGGTGACCCGCACGTCGATGCTCGTCCCGCCGGCCACGGGTGCCACGACGCCCACGCCCAGCGGCACACGGGTGTCGAGCAGCCGTGCCGGGGCGACCGGGTGGAAGGTGGGGGGCAGGGCGGCGGTGCCGACTCGCAGGCGGGGGGTGACCCGCCCGTTGGCGGGGTCGGTGACCGGCAGTCCGGTGTCGCGCAGCACGGCGGCGACGTCGTCGACGGTCCAGTCCGGGTGGAGCTGGCGCAGCACGGCCACCGCGCCCGACACGTGGGGGGTGGCCATCGACGTGCCCGTGAAGGTGGCGAACCCGCCGCCGGTGATCGACGAGGTGATGCTCTGGCCCGGCGCCAGCAGCGACAGGAACGGGGCGGAGTTGGAGAACGACGGCACGGTGTCGGCCACGTCGGACGTGGCTCCCACGCTGAGCACGCCGGGGACGCAGGCGGGCACGGTCAGCGCCGACTTGATGCCGTTGTTGCCCGCCGCCACCACCGTGGCCACGGCGAGCGCGCGCAGCAGCGTCACCGCCGGGGCGTGCGGTGCGTCGGCACAGGGCACGGATGCGGGCCATCCGCCGAGGCTCAGGTTGGCGGCGGCGATGTCGTAGGTGCCGGTGAGGGTCGCCACGTGCTCCAGGCCGGCCAGCACGTCGCTGTCCCAGGCCAGCGCGCACGGCGCCGCGGTCGGGTAGCACGCGGCCGACGTGTTGCCCTTCGAGAAGATCTGGATGGAGATGATCGAGGCGCCGGGGGCGACGCCGTCGAAGGCCGGGCCGGCGCCGGTGGCGATGCCGGCGACGTGGGTGCCGTGGTCGCAGTCGTCGGTGTCCGAGGCGTAGGTGCAGGCCTCGCCGGCCGCCGGGCCGAAGGCCTCGGTGGGGTCGGGGCCGGGACACACCGGCTCGGAGACCCCGCTGACCTCCGACGTGAAGCACGCGCCGTCGACGACCTTGCCGGTCAGGAAGGGGTGGTCGGTGTCGACGCCGGCATCGAGGATGGCGACGGCCTGCCCGGCGCCGTCGGCGCCCATGGCCCAGGCCGCCGGTGCGCCGACGCGGGGCACGCTCTGGGTCAGCGCCAGGCGGTGGGGGCGGTCGAGGTTGATGGAGGAGACGCCCGGGTCGGTTCGGAGCGCCTCGAGGCCCTCGGCGTCCACCGTGGCTGCGACGATCGGTAGGCTGTCGTAGGTGCGCGATCCTGCGGTGGCCTGCTCGGGGAGGCGGTCCACCACGGCGTCCTTGCGCTGCTCGACGTCGGCGGCCCGGGTCGGTCTGCCCGACGCGTCGACTCCGTCGGAGGACGTGGCGGCCGAGCCGTCGAGGGTGACCAGCACCCGCACCGAGCCGTCGGCGTCGAGGGTGGCGGCCACCTCGGGGTCCTCGGCGGGCGGTGTGGCGGCCTGGCTGGCGCCTGCAGTCGGCCGCGGGGCGACGAGCGTCGCGAGCAGCGCCAACAGGCCGACCACCAGCAGGCGGCGTGGCAGGGTGGGGAGTGGGGTCATCGAACGCCAACCATCGGGGGCGAGGGTACCGAACCGGTCGTTCGGGGAGGTGTCGGGCGACGGTGTGGCCCCGCCGCGCTGCGGACGGCCGCGACGTGGTCAGCGTACGCCCTCAGGAACGAGCAGAACCCGCTCGGGGAGCGGGTTCTGGGGGTGCGCCCCGAGGGATTCGAACCCTCAACCTGCGGATTAAGAGTCCGTTGCTCTGCCATTGAGCTAGAGGCGCACGAAGATCGTAGCGACCGCGGTCCCGCGCGGCGAAACGGGAAGGCCCGAGCGGTCGGAGACGGCGACGGCCGCCCACGGTGGGACGGCCGTCGCTTCCGATGGGGTGGCCAAGGGGACTCGAACCCCCGACCTCCAGGACCACAACCTGGCGCTCTAACCACCTGAGCTATGGCCACCGGGAAGTGCAGAGCATAGGGCAGTCGGGGGGCGCTTCCGCCAGTTGCATCCGCCACGACCGGAACCGGCGCGTCCGACGGGGATCGGGCTGCGATGATGGGGCGTCGTCCGGGCCCGGCCCCGTGGCGTGTGCCTCCGTAGCTCAGCTGGATAGAGCACCGGACTTCTAATCCGTAGGTCGCAGGTTCGAATCCTGCCGGGGGCGCGACGAGAGGGGACCGCATGGCGCAGGAGCCGAAGATCACGCTCGTGGGTGCCGGGGGCATGTCGTTCGGACCGACGATGGTCAACGACGTCGTCCACACGCCCGAGCTGCGAGGGAGCCGGTTGGTGCTGCACGACGTGGACCCGCAGCGCCTGCAGCGGGCCTACGCCTTTGCGGCCAAGCTGAACGCCGCGGCCGGCGCCCCTGTGGTCGTGGACCGCACCACCGAGGCGGCCGAGGCCCTGGACGGGGCCGACTTCGTGCTGGCCAGCGCCGAGTTCGGCCGCTTCCGCCACTGGCGCCAGGACCACGAGATCCCCAACCGCCATGGCGCCCGGCAGATCAACGGCGAGAACGGCGGCCCCGGCGCCGTGTTCCACTCGCTGCGCAGCATCACCAACACGCTGCGCATCTGTGCCGACATCGAGCGCTACAGCCCCGACGCGTTCCTGGTCAACCTCACCAACCCCATGAGTCGGGTGACGCTGGCCGTCAACCGGGCCACGCGGCTGCGCAACGTGGGCATGTGCCACGAGATGCCCCTCGGCATCAACCGTCTCTGCCGGCGGCTCCGGGTGCGTCGACGCGACGTCGAGGCCCGGGCGTCGGGCATCAACCACTTCACCTTCTTCACCGAGTTCCGCAACCGCCGCACCGGCGAGGACCTGCTGCCCCGGCTGCGCGAGCTGTTCGCCCGGCCCTTCTACGACTACCCCGCCCGCTCGGTGCGCATCGCCCGGCTCCTCGATCACACGGTGGCCGGTGCCGGACTGCTGGAGTTCAACTACACGCCGCTGGTGGCCCACCTGGCCCGCGAGCACGGGCTCGTGGCGTGCTCGGTCGACAGCCACATCGGGGAGTACCTTCCCTTCACCCTCGACGTGGCCGACTGGATGCCGACCCCGCTGGACTTCCACGAGCCGATCATGGGCCTCGCCGAGCGGGCCGCGTCGTGGGCGGCGACCACCCGGGTGCCGCTCCCGCTGCAGGCCGTGGGTCACAGCCTGGAGGAGGTCATCCCGGTCATCGCCGCCCTGTGGACCGGCGAACCCCGCTGGATCATGGCCGTCAACGTGCCGAACGCGGGCTACCTGCCCGATGTCGCCGACGGGGCCATCGTGGAGGTCGGCGCCACGGTGGACGGTGACGGCATCCATCCCGACGCCATGGCCCCGCTGGGCGAGCCGCTCGCCGGCTGGGTCGCCACCCAGGTGGCCCTCCAGGATCTCGTGGTCACCTCGGCGCTGACCGGCGATCCCCGCCCGGCGCTGCAGGCCGTGATCGAGGATCCCTGCTCGCCGCCCGACGAGCGGGCGTGTCGGGCGCTGTTCGACGAGCTGCGCACCCTGCAGGCCTCCGAGCTGCCCTTCTGAGCGGCGGGCCCCGCGGTCATGCCGGGGCGAAGGACAACACCTCGTAGGTCGCGCCGGCGTCGGTGAGCTGGAACGTCGTCTGGGCCAGTACGGGGTGGCCGTAGGTGGGATCGAACGTGGCATAGGTACCCGTCCCACCGGCGAGCGACGCCTCGAGCTGGTCGAACACGTCGTCCACGGTCACCGCCAGGTCCTCGGCGGGCTCGGTCGGCTCGTCGCCGTCCGCCACCACGGTGGCGTCGACCACGGCGCCGTCGCTCACGACGATCTCGAGGGTCGTCGGGTAGAAGAAGCCGCGCTGGGCGACCTCCCAGGTGTAGCTGGTCACACCGCTGGCCTCCCAGCGCTGCCGGGCCTCGGTCACCTGGGCCGGCGTCGTCAGCGGCACCCCGTCCTCGTTCGTCGCCCGGTCCGTGCCGGGCGGGGTGTCGGTGGTGACGGTTCCCGTCGTCGTGGAGGTCGACGCCTCCGTCCCCGCCACCGTGGCGTCGTCCGCCTCGTCGCTCGACGACCCGCAGGCTGCGAGCGCCATCGCTGCCACGACGGCCCCGACCCGCACCCACGTCGCCAGTCGCAGCCGCATGTGCGAACGGTAGCCGGTGAAGGACCCGCCGGCCCGACCGCCACGTTGACCCCTGCGGTCCGCCTCGTTCAAATGGGGGCATGGATGTACCCGGGACGCCCGTCTCCCCGACCTCGCCTGCCGCCTCCGACTACCCGGACAAGTGGGAGGCCGACGTGGTGCTCTCCGACGGGGGGACCCTGCACCTGCGGCCCATCCGCTCGGACGACTACCAGGCCCACCGGGACTTCATCGCCCGGCTCTCGCCGCAGACGATGTACTTCCGCTTCTTCGGCCCCCGTCGGGAGCTCACCGAGGAGGAGACGACCCACTTCACCACCGTCGACTACCGGGAGCGCATGGCCTTCGCCGCTTTCCTGGGCGAGGAGATGGTGGGAGTGGCCCGCTACGAACGTCTCGGGGACGACGACGTGGCGGAGGTGGCCTTCGTGGTCGACGACGCCCAGCAGGGCAGGGGCCTGGGCACGCTGCTGCTCGAGCACCTGGTCGCCGCGGCCCGCCAGCAGGGCATCACCCGCTTCGTGGCCGAGACCCTGCCCGACAACCGCAAGATGTTGAGCGTCTTCCGCGACGCCGGCTACCGGCTCACCGAGCGCTACGAGGACGGCGTGGTGCACCTGTCGTGGTCCATCGAGCCCACCGAGGAGGCGACGGCACGCATCGAGAGCCGAGAGCACATCGCCGACGTGCTCTCGATCCGGCGCATCCTGGCACCCCGCTCGGTGGCGGTGATCGGGGCCAGCCACGAGCCGGGCACCATCGGCTACCACCTGTTCCTGAACCTCCTGGAGGGCGGCTTCGACGGGCCCGTGTACCCGGTCAACCTGCACGCCCGGCACGTGGCCAGCGTGCCGACGTACCCCACGGTGCTCGACGTGCCCGACGAGGTCGACCTGGCGGTGATCGCGCTGCCGGCGGAGGCGGTGCTCGACGCGGTCGAGCAGTGCGCCCGCAAGGAGGTCAAGGGGCTCGTGGTGGTCTCGGCCGGGTTCGGCGAGACCGGCCCCGTCGGCGCCGAGCTGGAGCACCGGGTGCTGGCCGCAGCCCGCGGCAACGGCATGCGTCTGGTCGGGCCCAACTGCATCGGCGTGGCCAACAGCGCCGTCGGGCTCAACGCCACGTTCGCACCCGTCCAACCGCCCCCGGGCCGGGTGGCGTTCATGTCGCAGTCCGGTGCCCTGGGCATCGCGCTGCTCGAGTGGGCGGACCGGGCCGGCCTGGGCATCTCGTCGTTCGCCTCCATCGGCAACAAGGCCGACGTCAGCGGCAACGACCTGCTCCAGTACTGGGAGGACGACGATGGCACCGACGTCATCCTCATGTACCTGGAGTCGTTCGGGAACCCGCGCAAGTTCTCCCGCATCGCCCGCCGGGTCTCGCAGCGCAAGCCCATCGTGGCCGTGAAGTCGGGCCGCACCATCGCCGGCTCGCGGGCGGCGACGTCGCACACCGCCGCCGCGGCCAGTCCCGACGTGGCCGTCGCCGCCCTGTTCCACCAGGCCGGTGTCATCCGCGTCGACACCCTCGACGAGCTGCTCGCCGTGGCCCAGATCCTGTCGTCGCAGCCGCTGCCGGCCGGCAACCGGGTGGCCATCGCCGGCAACTCCGGTGGACCGGGCATCCTGGCCGCCGACGCCTGCGCCGGCGCCGGCCTCGACGTGGCGACCCTGAGCGAGCACACCCGAGCCGCGCTGCGCGATCTGCTCGGGCCCAACGCAGCCGTTGGCAACCCGGTGGACATGATCGCCTCCGCCGGCGCCGACCGCTACGAGACGGCGCTGCAGCTCCTGCTCGACGACCCCGGGGTCGACGCTCTCATCGTCATCTACACACCGCCGCTCGTCACCCGGGCCGAGGAGGTGGCCGACGCCATCGCGCGGGTCGCCGTGGGCGCCACGAAGCCCATCGTGGCCAACTTCCTGGCCTCCATCGAACCGCCCGCCGTGTTCCGTGCCACCGGCGAGCACCGCCGCATCCCGTCGTTCTCCTCGCCCGAGCCCGCCGCCATCGCCCTCGGCCGGGTGGCGCGCTACAGCGACTGGCGTCGACGGGACCGGGGCGAGGTCCCCGATCTCGACGACATCGACCGTCAGGAGGCGCGCGCCGTGGTCGACGGCGCCCTGGCGGCGGCCCCGCCCGAGGGGTGTTGGCTGGACGCCGACGTGTCCATCCGGCTGCTGGAGGCCTACGGCATCCCCCTGATGCCGGTGCGACGAGCCGAGAGCGCCGACGTGGCGGCGGCCATCGCCGAGGAGCTCGGCGTCCCGGTGGCGCTCAAGGCGGCGTCCGGGGCGCTGGTGCACAAGAGCGACGTCGGCGGGCTGCGGCTCGACCTGCGCACCCCCCAACAGGTCCGCGACGCCTACATCGCCATGCAGACCCTGGTGGGGGAGACGCTGGGCGGGATCGTCCTGCAACCCATGGCCGAACCCGGTATCGAGACCATCGTCGGTGTCGTCCAGGACCCGTCCTTCGGCCCGCTGGTGATGTTCGGCATGGGCGGCATCGCCACCGAGCTCCTGGCCGACCGGGGGTTCCGCATCCTGCCCCTCACCGACGTCGACGCCGCCGAGATGGTGCGCTCGCTGCGGGCCAGCCCGCTGCTGTCGGGCTACCGGGGGAGTCCCGGGGTGGACACCGAGGCGCTCGAGGAGCTGCTGGTGCGGGTGGGGCTGCTGGCGGGCGAGATTCCCGAGGTCGTGGAGCTGGACCTGAACCCGGTCGTGGCCACCGCCGACGGCGTGCTGGCCATCGACGTGAAGGTGCACCTCCGCCCGGTGGAGCCGGGCCACCCCGAGGGCGTGCGCATGCTGGGCTGATCGGGCCCGGACGCGACCGGCGCCACGCGGCCGCCCCATCTCGCGGGACGTCGCGCGGCGCCGAGCCGTGCCTCGGTGGAGCTAGAAGCCGCTGGCGTTGTACTCCTCGAGCGACGCCGTGACCGTCTGCTGGGCCTCGGCGAGCGCCTCGTCGGGGGTCTTGCCGTCGAAGATCATGCCGTCGGTGGCCTGGCTGACCTCGTCACGGAAGTCCTTGTAGGGCCCGATCAGCGGTCCGGGGAAGTCCGGGTTGATGGCCAGCACCTGGTCGTTGGCGATCTTCAGCCAGCTCCCGGCCAGACCGGCGTCGCCGTTCAGGTACGCCGCCGCTTCGGGTTCCTCGGCGGCGGCCTGCACGTAGGGCAGGTACGAGCCGCCCACCAGCATGTCGGCCTGGGCGGCGGGGGTGTTCATGAACTTCATGAAGTCCCATGCCGCGGCCTGCACCTCGTCGGGCGTGGTGTTGAGGATGTACCACGCGCCGCCACCGACCTGGGTGGCGTTGCCCGGCACCATGCCCGGGAAGGGGCCGGCACCGAGGTTCAGCCCGCTCACGTCGACGTCGCCGGCACCCTCGGCCACCGAGGTGTCGCCGCCCAGGAAGGCCTCCACCGAGGTCGCCGCGGTGGACGACTCGACGAGCATCGACGCCCGCTGCTGCGCGATGGCGAAGTACTGGTCCACCGCGCCGGGCACGTTGGCCACGGGCAGCAGCAGCCCGTCGTCCTGCATGCCCTTGAACCAGCCGAACAGCTCGGTGGCCTGGGCGTTGCCCTCCAGCGTCGCTGCCGCCGTGTCCCCGCCGCCGCGCCCGTTGTCGTTGTCGACCATGGACGAGCCGGCGCCGGTGAGCCAGAACTCGGTCTTCCAGGTGGAGAACTCGTGCACCAGCGGGGTGTCGACCACGCCGGCGTCCTTGATGGCCTGGGCGTACTCGCGCACCTCGTCCAGGGTGTCGGGCGGATCCTCGGGGTCCAGGCCGGCCTGCTCGAAGTGGTCCTTGTTGTAGTAGAGCAGGATGTTGCCCAGGTTCGCCGAGGCGGGCCACAGGGCACCGTCGACGGTGTAGTAGTTCCTGGCCACCTCGACGAAGCCGCTGGTGTCGTAGTTGTCGGCCTCGACGCAGCTCTGGGCGGGCAGCACGACGCCGCTGTCCACCATCTGCTGGGTGAAGGTGTCGTCGGGGAAGATGATCGCCGGCAACGCGTCGGGGGTGGGGATCGTCTGGAGGAACTTGTCGGACAGCTCCTCGTAGGACGCGCCCTGGCTCTCGAGGCGCACCTTCACCTTCGACTGCGAGGCGTTGTACTCGTCGACCAGCGCCTCGAGCGTGGCCAGCGGACGCGCGCCCTGGGTGTGCCAGACGACGACCTCCACCGGTTGGGTGGCGCTGTCGAGAGCCTCCAGCGGGCAGGGTGGCAGGTCGATCGCGGCCTCACCGCCCCCGGACCCGTCACTGCCTCCACCGCCGTCGTCTCCGTCACCACCGCACGCGCTGCCCAGCAGGGCGAGCGACGCGACGACGACGGCGATCCCGCGCCCGGTCTTCACGTGGCGCATCGTGACCTCCTTGTCACTGGTCGGGGCTTGTCAGAAGTTGATGTCGTTGTAGGTCGTGATGGCGTCGGTGGTGGCGTCGTTGGCCGCGGTCAGCGCCTGCTGGGGATCGGCGCCCGAGAACACCACCTCGTCCATGGCGCCGCGCAGGTTCTCGCGGAACTGGTCGTAGGGGCCGATCAGCGGTCCGGGGAAGTCCGGGTTCACGCCGTTGAGCATCTCCTCGTAGGCGATGCCCAGCCACTGCCCGGCCAGGTCACCCGTCCAGAACTCCTGGATCCGCGGGTCGTCGGCGGCTTCCAGCAGGAAGGGCAGGTACGAGCCTTCGAGGTGCCACACCACCTGCTGGTCGACCTGGTTCCACCACTTCATGAAGTCCCACGCGCCGGCCTGCTTGGCGTCCTCGGCGGCGTCGTCGACCGTGGGGTCGTCGATGATGAACCAGGCGCCGCCGCCGACCTGGGCCTGGCCGGCCTCGTCGACGCCGAACACCGGCCCTGCGCCGAAGTCGAGGGCCTCCAGATCGATGTCGGAGGTGTCGCCCTCGACCACGCTGGCGTCACCGCCGAGGAAGGCCTCGACGGAGGTCGCCGCCGTCGAGGTCTCGATGGTGATGGAGCCCTTCTGGCCGGCCATGGCGAGGTAGTGGTCGACCTGGCCGTCGGTGGCGGTCACCGGTTCGAGCAGGCCGGCGTCGTTCATGTCCTTCAGCCACTGGAGCAGCTCGAGCGTGGCCGGGTCGTCGAACACCGCGGCGGTGGTCTGGCCGCCGCCGCGCCCGTTGTCGTTGTCGACGACGGGCTGGTCGCTGCCGGTGAGCTGGGTCTCGATGAACCACGAGTCGAGCTTCAGCACCACCGGGGTGTCGACGACGCCGGCGGCCTTGATCTGCTCGGCGTACTGGCGCACCTCGTCGAGCGTTGCGGGCGGCTTGTCGGGGTCGAGGCCGGCCTTCCGGAAGTGGTTCTTGTTGTAATAGGTGAGGATGTCGCTGAGGTTGGCCGACGCCGGGTAGAGCGCGCCGCCGATGCTGTAGTAGTCGACCGCGGTCTGCACGAACTGGTCGGTGCTCAGGCCGTCGGCGTCGTAGCAGGCCTGGGCGGGCAGCACCGTGCCGCTGTCGGCCATGAACTGCATGGTGGTGTCCTCCATGACGGCCAGGTCGGGCAGGTCGCCCGACTCGATGGAGGCCTCGTACTTGCGCAGCAGCTCCTCGTAGGACGCGCCCTGGCTCTCGGCCCGCACGACGACCTTGTCCTGCGAGGCGTTGTACGTGTCGATCTGGGCCAGCAGCGTGGCCTCGGTCTTGGCGCTCAGCGCGTACCAGACGAGCACGTCGACCGGCTCCGTGGTGCTCTCGAGCGCGTCGACCGGGCAGTCGGGCAGCTCGATCGCTGCTTCACCGTTGCCCTCGCCGGTGCCCGACGTCGACGCACCGTCGTCGTCGTCACCGCTGCAGGCTGCGGCCAGCAGCGTCAGGGCCAGTGCCGGTGCCGCCAGCAGTCGCAGGCGGCGTCGGGTGGTGGGTCGCATGGGGGTACCTCCTCCTCAGCCCTTCACGGCGCCGGCCGTGAGGCCACGGATCAGTTGGCGTTGCAGGAAGATCAACAGCGCCAGCACGGGCAGCGCGGCGATGATCGCCGCCGCGAAGCTGATGTTGTTCTGGTCGACGGTGCTGGTGGACAGCGAGCGCAGGCCGATCTGGATGGTCTCCCACCGGCCCTCGGTGACCACGGCGCGGGGCCAGGTGTACTGGTTCCAGGCGGCGAGGAAGGAGATCACCGCGAACGAGGCGATGACGGGGCGGGTGACGGGGATGGCGACGCGGCGCAGGAACGCCATGTGCCCGAAGCCGTCGAGCTGGGACGCGTCCTTCAGGTCCCGGGGGATGCCCATGAAGCCCTGTCGGATGAGGAACGTCCCGAACGCGGTGGCCAGGAACGGGGCGGTCAGGCCGGCGAAGGAGTTGAGCCAGTCGAGGTCCCGGATGGTCTGCACGTTGGGGATCAGCGTCACCTCGATGGGCAGCATCAAGGTGGCCATGAAGACCACGAACAGGATGCGCCGCCCGGGGAACTGCAGGAACGTGAAGGCGTAGGCGGCGAGCAGCGAGGTGGTGAGCTGCAGCGTGACGATGACGGCGGTGACGATGGCGCTGATGCCCACCTTGCGGCCCAGGTCGCCCTGGTCCCACGCCCGGCGGAACACGTCCCACTGCACGTCCACGGGGTAGAGGGGCTGGCCCTCCCGGACGTAGGCGGCGGGGGTCGACAGCGCCCGCACCAGCGTCATGTAGACGGGGAACAGCACGACGAGGGTCAGCGTCGTCAGCACGACGTACCACACGACCTTCTTCCAGGTGGCCTGGGTGGCCTCAGCTCCCATAGTGCACCCGCCTCTCGAGGATGAGGAACTGGGCCAGGCTGACCACCAGCGTGACCGCGAACAGGCCGATGGCCATCACCGCGCCGACCCCCAGGCTCTGGGGTTGCTGGCTGTTGAAGATCTTGAACACCAGCGTCTCGGTGGAGCCGGCCGGTCCACCGTTGGTGAGGATCTCGACCTGGGCGAAGGCCTGGAAGGCGAAGATCACGAGGACCACCACGAGGAACAGCAGGGTGGGCGAGATGAGCGGCAGCGTCACCCGGAAGAAGCGCCGGAACGGTCCGTAGCCGTCGAGGGTCGCCGCCTCGTAGATCTCCTCGGGCACGGCCTGCAGGCCGGCCAGCACGATGATGAAGGTGAGGCCCAGGTTCTGCCACACCGACGACAGGGCGACGCCCCGCAGGGCGGTGTCGGGGTCGGAGAGGCTGAAGAAGGTGACGTCGCGGAAGTAGCCCACCTGCGGGTTGATGAGCACGAAGAAGATCACCGACGCGACGGCCACCGACGAGGCGACCGTGGACGCGAACACGGTCTGGAAGAACTTGATGCCCCGCAGGTGTCGGTTCGCGGCGACGGCCAGCAGGATGCCGAGCACGATGCCGAGGGGCACCGTGAGGAACACGTAGCGGGTGCTCACCCACAGCCCGTCGAGGAAGTCGTCACCGCCCAGCACGTCGGAGTATTGCGACCAACCCACGTACTTCTCGGCGGTGCCGAACCGGTTCTGCTGGTGCAGGCCCAGGTAGAACAGCCGGTACAAGGGGTAGAAGAAGAAGCTCACGAAGATGATCGCCGAGGGCAACAGGAGCGCCACCGCGAGCAGGCTGTCCTTGAGCTTGCGGGGCATCAGTTCAACCGCTCCGTCGTCTGGGGGTCGAACAGGTGGATCTCCGCCGGGTCGGTCACCCCGAGGCGTAGCTGCGCCCCGACGTCGGGGGCGGTGCCCTCCGAGGGCTCCCGGAGGGTGACCAGGGTGCCGGCCACGTCGCACACGACGTGGCGCTCGTGGCCCAGCCATTCCACGGCCATCACCCGGGCGTCGACGCCGCCGTACTCGCCGGGTTGCAGCGTGAGGTGCTCGGGTCGCACCCCGACGATCACCTTGGTGCCGGCGACCACGGGTTCGCCGCCCACCGCGGCGACCGGGAACCGACCCGCGCCGTCGAGGTCGACGAAGGGCTCGCCCGCGTCGACCACGAACGTGCCGGGCACGGTGTTCATGGGCGGGCTGCCGATGAACCGGGCCACGAACAGGTTGTGGGGCCGCTCGTAGACGGCCTGGGGCGGGCCGACCTGTTGGAGTCGCCCCTCGTTGATGATGGCGATGCGGGTCGCCATGGTCATGGCTTCGACCTGGTCGTGGGTCACGTAGATGAACGTGGTGGCCAGTCGCTTGTGGAGGTCGACGAGCTCGAGGCGGGTCTGGGCCCGGAGCTTGGCGTCGAGGTTCGACAGCGGCTCGTCCATGAGGAACGCCGCCGGGCGGCTCACGATGGCCCGGGCCAGGGCAACCCGCTGGCGCTGTCCGCCGGAGAGGGCAGCCGGCTTGCGGTTCATGAGCTCGTCCAGGCCCAGGGTGCGGGCCGCCTCGTGGATGCGCTCGTCGCGCTCGGCCTTGTTGAGCTTGCGGGGCTCCTGCTCGCCCGGCACGAGGATCTTGCGGGCCACGAGCGGCGACTCGATGTTCTTGTACACCGTCATGTGCGGGTAGAGCGCGTAGCTCTGGAACACCATCGAGATGTTGCGGTCCTTCGCCTCCACGTCGTTGACGACGCGGTCGGCGATGCGCAAGGTCCCCTCGGTGATGGTCTCGAGACCCGCGATCATCCGCAGCGCCGTCGTCTTGCCGCAGCCCGAGGGCCCGAGGAGCACCATGAACTCCTCGTCGAGGATGTCGAGGGTCACCTTGTCGACGGCGGTGAAGTCGCCGAACCGTTTGGTGAGGCCCTCGAGAACCACTTCGCTCATGTCCGCCTCCTCGTCGCGCAGGTTAGGCGGTTTCTGTGACGCGCTCATGTACCTCGCCCCGTAGCCTGCACACGTGCCCGGTGAACACCTCGTGAGCGACGACGCGCACGGGACGTCCGGGACGGGAGAGGCGGCGCCGCCGGGCGCGGTGGCA
>JALOLF010000099.1 GCA_025456085.1 Acidimicrobiales bacterium | reverse complement strand
GCCTGGTGCGACCTGCACCACCTCCACCCCTGGCACACCGGCGGCGCCACCGACCTCGCCAACGCCGTGCTCGTCTGCCACCACCACCACACCTGGCTCCACCACCACCAACACACCCTCCACCACCAACCCGACGGCACCTGGACCATCCGCAGCCCCTGACCCCGACGGCCCTCCCGCCTCACCCCATGCCGCGCTCGAGGGTGCGGGCGCGATCCCGGTAGGCCGCGGTCGCCGAGCGGAGCGCCGTCTCCGGGTCCACCCCCGCCTCGCGAGCCCGCGCCACCAGAGCGAAGAGCACCTCCCCGACCGACGCGTCGTCGGGCGCGTCGCGCAGGTGCGCCAGCGCGGCGTCGAGCTCGGGCACCTCGAGGGCGCCCGACACGCCTGCCGCACCGCCGTGCACGGTCGTGGGCAGCTCCAGCGAGGCGGCCTTCTTCTGCACCTTCAGGGCGTAGAGCAGTGCGGGCAGCCCCTCGGGGAGGCCGTCGAAGACGCTCGCACGCCCCTTCTCCACCTTCTTGAGCTGCTCCCAGTTGGCGGCGACCTGGTCGGCCGAGTCGGCTTCCACCTCCCCGAACACGTGCGGGTGCCGACCGTGCAGCTTGTCGTGGACCGTGCGGGCCACGTCCGCCAGCGTGAACTGACCCGCCTCGGCGGCGAGGGTGGCGTGGAAGATGACCTGGAAGAGCAGGTCGCCGAGCTCCTCCTCGAGGTGCTCGTAGCCCGCTCCCGTCTCGACGTCCACCCCGTCGAGGGCGTCGAGCACCTCGTAGGCCTCCTCGAGCAGGTGCCGCTTGAGCGACTCGTGGGTCTGCTCGCGGTCCCACGGGCATTCCGCCCGCAGCGTCGCCACCAGCTCGGCGAAGCGCTGGACCTCCGCCGCCACCGGCGCGGCGTAGGTCGGCAGCCACAACGACGTCAGGTGGTCGGGCTGCACTGCACGGTCGAGCTCGTGCCAGGCCACCTCGAACACCGCCTCGTCGGGCAACCCCAGTCGTTGCAACACGACCACCCGGAGGTCTCCGGGCAGCAGGCCCGCCGGCCGCGCGCGCCCGTCGGGCGCCGGACGTGCCAGCCCGCTGCCGAGCTCGGCCGCACGGTCGAGCGCATCGCCGATCGCCAGCTTCACGTCCGAGAGCACCAACGGCGTATCGCACTGGGCCACCAGCAACGGGCCCCGCTCCCCCGCCGACTCGACCGCGAACCGATGACCGTCGACGACGCGGGCACCCGTGGCGACCGGGTCGACACCCAGGCGGGCCCAGGCCAGGTCGAGGAACGACAGGGCGGGGTGGATGGTGATCGACACCCGCGGATCGACCTGCAGCAGCTCCACGGTGTGCTCGGCCACGACCGGCGAGCCGGGCACCGCGTACAGGACCTCCCCCTCCCGCTGCGCAGCCTCCACCAGCAGCTCGACGATGCGCTGGTACACGCCCGGGAGGTCGTCGCCCGCCTCGTAGACGTGGTCGAAGCTGGCCGCCTCCGTCACCGCCGATGCCGCCGGGTGCCGGGTCGTGCGCAGGAACCGCACGGGCACGCGCCGGATCTCGGCCAGCGTCCCGGTCGTCACGAGGTCGGCACCGGCAGGGCCGAGGCCCACCACGACGACCCGGGCATCGGGGAGGACAGCCATCGGGCCAGTCTGACCGTCGCATCGGCCGCCCTGCACGTCGGGCACCCCTAGTATCGGCCCGTGCCGAGCTCGCCGACGCGTGGTCCCGACTTCCTCGGCATCGGGCCGAGTCGGTGCGGGACCACGACGCTGTTCGCCGAGCTGCGCTCCCACCCCGGCGTGTGGCTCCCGCCGCTGAAGGAGCTCCACTACTGGGACCGGCAGCGGGGCCGGGCGCGCTGGAACCGAAAGGCGCTCGGGCACGCGACGTGGTTGCGGCATTCGCTCCGGGCAGGGCTGCGACGCGAGCCCGGCGCGACCGACGACCTCCGCTTCTTCGCCCGCTATCTCACCGGTGCCCGCACCGACGAGTGGTACCGGTCGCTGTTCGCCATCGGCGGGCCGAGGGCATCGGGCGAGATCACGCCGGCCTACTGCTCGCTGCCCGACGCCACGCTCGACGCCCTTGCCCGTGCCCTGCCCGACACCCGCTTCGTGTTGGTGCTGCGCGATCCCATCGAGCGTGCCTGGTCGAGCGCGGCCAAGAGCCTGGCCCGAGCCCGGGACAGGTCCATCGACGGCGTCGACGACGACGTCCTCGCCCGGCACTTCGCCCGCCCCGGCTTCCGGCACAAGTCCGACTACATGGGCATGCTCGACCGTTGGCAGCGGGCCGCAGGCCAGGATCGCCTGCACGTCGGGTTCTTCGACGACCTCGTCGGTGACCCCGGGCGGTTCTTCGGTGAGCTGGCCACCTTCCTCGACATCGATCCCTCTCCGCTGCCGTCCTCGGTCGGTCTGCAGGCCCGCAACACGACCAGTGCCTTCCGCTCGGCCGTACCGGCTCGGTGGGAACGTCGCCTGGCCGAGCAGTTCGCCGATGAGGTCCAGGCCCTCGAGGAGCGTCTCGGCGGGCCCGTGGTGCGGTGGAACGAGCGCATCCGACAGGCGCTGCGGTCCCAGGACGCCTGACGGGCGAGCCCGCGCCGATCAGCCGGCCGCGGTGCTCGACGGTGCGAGCTGCTCGAGCTCCTCGGGGGTGAGGGGTTGGAGCTCGGCTTCACCGGCCGGGGGCACGACCAGTCCCAGCTCTGCGTCCCACGAGCCGTAGCGATCCGACACCGACACGTCCGACGAACGGGTGGCGCCGTTGACCCACTGCTGGAGCACCGACGCGTCCTGCTCGTCGAGCCGGGTCCCGAGCTGAGCCTGCAGCTCCTCGGAGGAGAACTGCCGTCGATCGGTCACCAGCAACACGTGCCAGCCCACGTCCGAGCGCACCGGGTCGCCCACGACGCCGACCTCCTGCGCCCACACCGCGGCGTCGACCTCGGTGAGGAACTTGCCCTCCGGCCCGCAGCCCTCGTCGCCGCCCTCCTCGTTGGTCGAGGGGTCGTCGCTGCTGGCGCGGGCCTCCTCGGCGAAGTCCGCGCCGGCCCGCAGGCGGGCGACGATGGCGTCGGCCTCGGCCCGGGCGGCTGCGACCTCCTCCTCGGTGGCCTGCGGCAGCTGGCCCGTCTCGGCGAACTGCGAGGCGTCGCCGGGGATCACCAGGATGCTGCGCACACAGGCCTGGGTGGAGAAGTCGGTGCCGAGCTGGTCGTAGAGCGCCAGCAGGCGCTGGTCCCGGGGGGCGTCGCCCACGAGCACGCGTTGCAGGGTGGTGAGGTCCGTGACGCCGTCGAGCAGCACGTCCCCGTAGGACCCGAAGGCGTCGCGCACGGCCTGGCCGGCGGGGTCGACCCCGTCGGCGACGGGCGTGGCCGACAGGCCCTGGGTGACCACCTCCAGCGCCCGCTGCCGGTCGGCGTCGGTGGGCGTGACCGCCCGGCGGGCCAGCTCGGCCCGGGCCAGCTCGAAGGTGACCCGCTCGTTGAGGAACTCGGCCACGAACTCGGGGTCGAAGTCCGTGGTGCTGCCGGGCGCGTAAGGGCGGGTCTCGGCACCCGACGCCGCCCGGGCCTCGAGGTAGCCGGCGTTGGCCGCGATCTGGTTCAGCTGGTCGGCCAGCTCCTCGTGGGACAGCTCCCAGCCGTCGACCCGCAGGGCGACGTCGTCGGAGGACGAGCAGGCGGTGAGCGAGGTGAGCGCTGCGACCAACCCGACCACGAGGGCCGCGGCGCGGCGCGCGACGGGAGCGGTCACCCCACCTCTTCGGCGACGGGCTCGTCGGAGGGAACCACGTCACCGCCCAGCACCGGTGAGGTGGTGGTGGGCCCGGCCGGGGTGGCGCCGGTCGGCGGGTCGACGGCCAGGATCTCGTCGTTCCAGGTGCCGAAGCGGCTGTCGACGCTGATGTCGGCCTCCGCCAGCTGCTGCGCCAACCAGGTATCGAAGGCGTCCCCGGCCAGTTGGCGACGCGCTTCCTGGCGGAACTGCTCGGCGACCTCGTCGAAGGTCGGCACCTCGGACTCGGTGCGCGACGTGACGGTGAGGAGGTAGTACCCGATGTCGTCACGCACCGGCTCGGAGACCTCGCCGACGGCGAGGTCGGGGATCACCCCGGCCAACGCCTCGGACCCGAGCGTGGCCACCTCCTCGTCCGAGAAGCAACCGACCTCGCCGTTCGGGGCCTGCTCGGCCGGGAAGTCGGAGTCGGTCTCGGCCACCGAGCCGAACGACGCACCGGCGTCGATCTTCGCCTTGGCCGCCTCGGCGTCGGCGAGCGCCTGCTCGAAGTCCGCGTCGGTGGCCTCCTCGAGGACCTCGCCCGTCGTCAGATCGATGTCGGCCGCCGTCACGAGGATGGCGCTGAGGCACGTCGAGCCCGGCGTACCCAACGCCGACCGGTTCTGCTCGTAGAGCTGCTGGGCCAGCTCGTCGACCGCGGCGTCGTCCACGCCCGCCTCGTCGCCGAGCGCCCGGATGAGCGCCTCGCGACCGGCCAGGGCCTCCTGGAGGAGCAACCCGTAGTCGCCGTCGGGTACCGACTCGCCCGCCACCGCGGCCCGGTCCTGGTCGGTGGGCTCGATCCCGCGGGCGGCGAGCTCGTTCTGGATGAGGAAGATGTACGTGCGCTCGGTCAGGAAGCTCGCGACCTGGCTGGGGTCGAAGTCCTCGTCGGTGGTCGCCACACCGGTCGCGGGTTGGACGTAGTCCGGCAGCTGCTCGAACAGCTCCGAGCGGGAGAGCTCGGTCCCGTCGACCGAGAGGGCCGGCGGGTCGACGACCGAGCAGGCGCTGCCCACCGCGGCGACGACGAGAGCGAACAGGGCGAGGAGAGCCCAACGGGGGCGGAGGCGCTTCACAGGAGGCCGATCCTAGGGAGTCCGACCCCCCGGGAACCATTCACCCCGCGGGACGGCCGGTTCCGGGCGCGTCGCCACCCACCTCGCTGGGCGCCGGCTCCGGCGGCACCAACGCGGCCAGCGCCTCCACGATGTCGCCGGCCACCGACGCCGCCGACTTCAGCGCGAGCTGGAGCTGCGCCGCGTCGGGCTTGTACACCGAGCCCTTGTAGAGCCGTTCCAGGCGCAGCACCTTCGACGTCTTGAGTGTGACGGGGCTGATGCGGGCCACGTACTTCGGGCCGCCGAACCCGCTGCCCTTGGTGACGGTGACCTCCCGCACCCCGGCGCGGGCGCACTCGGCCCGCAGCCGGGCCACCGCCAGCAGCGCCTCGGCCGGCGGGGGGACGGGACCGTAGCGGTCCTCCCACTCGGCGCGGATGTCGACCACCTCGGCCTCGGTGGTGACCGCGGCCAGGCGGCGGTAGGCCTCCAGCCGGGGTTCCTCGCGCGCCACGTAGTCCTTCGGGAGGTGGGCGTCGAGGGGCAGCTCGAGCTTGATCTCGGCCGGCTCGCGGGGCTCCTCCCCCTTCAGCTCGGCCACCGCCTCGGACACCATCTGGCAGTACAGGTCGTAGCCGACCGCGGCGACGTGGCCCGACTGACCCGTGCCGAGCAGGTTGCCGGCACCCCGGATCTCGAGGTCGCGCATGGCGATCTTGAACCCCGAGCCCAGCTCCGTGGCCTCGCCGATGGTCTTGAGCCGTTCGTAGGCCTCCTCGGTGAGCGAACGGTCGGGCGGGTAGAACAGGTAGGCGTAGGCCCGCTGCCCGGCGCGGCCCACCCGGCCCCGCAGCTGGTGGAGCTGCCCCAGGCCCAGGCGGTCGGCCCGGTCCACCACCAGCGTGTTGACGGTGGGCATGTCGATGCCGGATTCGATGATGGTGGTGCACACCAGCACGTCGAACTCGCCCTCCCAGAAGTCGAGCACGACCTTCTCCAGCGCCCCCTCGTCCATCTGCCCGTGGGCCACGGCGATGCGGGCCTCGGGCACCAGCACCCGCAGCTCGTTCGCCACCTTGTCGATGTCCTGCACCCGGTTGTGGACGAAGAAGACCTGCCCCTCCCGCAGCAGCTCGCGGCGGATGGACTCGGCCACGGCCCGCTCGTCGTACTCCCCCACGTAGGTGAGGATGGGTTGACGGTCCGCGGGCGGGGTGTTGAGCAGCGTCAGGTCGCGGATGCCGGTGAGGCTCATCTCCAACGTGCGAGGGATGGGCGTGGCGGTCAGGGTGAGCACGTCGACGTTGGCCTTGAGGTGCTTGAGCTGCTCCTTGTGGTGCACCCCGAAGCGCTGCTCCTCGTCCACCACCAACAGGCCCAGGTTCTTGAAGGTGATGTCCTCGGACAGCAGGCGGTGGGTGCCGATCACCACGTCCACCTCGCCGCTGGCCAGACCGGCCTGCACCTTGCGGGCCTGGCCCGGGGTGAGGAAGCGGCTCAGCACCTCGACCCGGATCGGATAGCCGGCGAAGCGCTCACCGAAGGTCTGGAAGTGCTGTTGGGCGAGCAGGGTGGTCGGTACCAGCACCGCCGCCTGCCTGCCGTCCTGCACCGCCTTGAACGTCGCCCGGATGGCCACCTCGGTCTTGCCGAAGCCGACGTCGCCGCACACCAGGCGGTCCATCGGATGCTCGGACTCCATGTCGGCCTTCACCTCGGTGATGGCGGCCAGCTGGTCGGGCGTCTCCTCGTAGGGGAACGCAGCCTCCATCTCCGCCTGCCACGGGGTGTCGCCGGCGAAGGCGTGGCCCGGTGTGTTCACCCGCGTCTGGTAGAGCACCACCAGCTCCTGGGCGATCTCGGTGACCGCGGCGCGCACCTTGGCCTTGGTCTTCTGCCACTCGCCGCCGCCCAGCCGGCTCAGGGTGGGCGAGTCGCCGCCGGTGTAGTGGCGCACGGCGTCGATCTGGTCCGAGGGGACGTAGAGCTTGTCGTCGCCCCGGTACTCGAGCAACAGGTAGTCGCGCTCCACCCCGCCGATGGCGCGCTTCACCATGCCGCCGTAGCGGGCGACGCCGTGGGTGTGGTGCACGACGTGGTCGCCGGGCTTGAGGTCGTCGAAGAACCCCTGGGCGGCGGCGCGCCGGGGTCGGGCCCGGCGGTGGGCGCGGCGCCGACCGGTGATGTCGCGCTCGGCGAGGACGGCCAGCTTCACGTCGGGCAGCACGAAGCCGCGCTCGAGCGGCGCCACGGTGACCACGCCGCCCGGCTGGCGCAGGTCCATCGTGCCCGCGTCGTCGAGACGAACCGCAAGGCCCTCGTCGGTGAGGAGCTGCGAGAGCCGAGCGGCCGACCCCGCGCCGTCGGCCCCGATGACCACCCGGTAGCCGTCGGCCAGCAGCTGGCCGAGCTGGCGCACCAGGTGGGCGGCGTCGCCCACGACGGGGCTCCAGGCGGCGGCCACCACCGTCGCCACGTCGGGCCCCTCGGGGGCGGTGGTCACCGTCCAGGCCGGTGCCTCGGTGTGGGCCAGCAGGCGGTCGAAGGGCAGGTGCAGCGCGGGGAAGCCCGTCTGTGGCGCGGCCCCGTCGTCGCCCACGGCTCCCCACGTGCGGGCCAGCACACCGGCCAGGTCCGCCTCCTCGGCCAGCAGGTCGGCGGCGCGGTCCCGCATGCGCCGGGGCTCCACCAGCAGCACCTGGGCGGAGCGCTCGAGCAGGTCGAACAGCACGTGCTCCCCGACGGCGTCGTCGCCCTCGACGAGCCAGGGCAGCCACGACTCCATGCCGTCGAAGGTGAGGCCCTCGGCGATGCGCTCCCACTGCTCGCGCCCCCACGGTGCGGTGGCCACGAGCCGCTCGGCCCGGGCCCGCACCTCGGGCGTGGGCAGCAACTCACGGCAGCCGAACAGCGCCGCCTCGGCCACGTCGACCGTGGAGCGCTGGTCGCTCACCGAGAACTCGGTGAGCCGGTCGACCTCGTCGCCCCACAGGTCGACGCGCACCGGCACGTCGTCGGTGGAGGGGAACACGTCCACGATCGAGCCCCGCACCGCGACCTCGCCCCGGTGCTCCACCTGGTACTCGCGGCGGTAGCCGAGCCCGACGAGGCGCTCGACGAGCTCCACCGGGTCGAGCCGGTCGCCGGGGCGCACGACGATGGGCTCGACCTCCTCGACGTGGGGACCGAGCCGCTGCACCAGCGCGCGCACCGGTGCCACCACCACCTGCGGGGCCCGCTCGGGGTCGCGCAGGCGCCACAGGGTGCGCAGCCGGCGCCCCATCGTCTCCACCGCCGGGCTGACCCGCTCGAAGGGCAACGTCTCCCAGGCGGGGAACAGGTCCACCTCGTCGGGGCCCAGGAACACGGCCAGGTCGTGCGCCAGGCGCTCGGCATCGGCCGTGGTCGGTACGGCGACGACGATGGGACGCCGGCTCGACACGGTCGCCAGCCCCGCCACGGTGATGGCCCGGGCCGGTTCCGGCACGGCCAGCACGGCGGCCGAGCGGCCCAGCACCTGGGTGAGGGCGGGCTCGTCGCGCAGCAGCGCAGGGAGGTGGCGCAGGGTGGGGTTCACGGACGCCCGTCCCTCAGTCGTCGGCGGCCAGGTCGAGGCCGTTCAGCCGCTCCATGGCCCGCTCCACACCGTCGGCGAGGACCTGCTCGACGGCGTCGGCGGCGTACTCGACGGCGATGGCCAGCACGTCGCGCTCGCGCCGACCGACCCGCTTGAGCACGTGATCGGCGCCCTGCTCCTTGGACGGCGGCTTGCCCACGCCGATGCGGATGCGCAGGAAGTCCTCGGTGTGCAGGTGGGCCTTGATGGAGCGGAGCCCGTTGTGGCCGGCGAGGCCACCGCCCACCTTGAGCTTGAGCCGCCCGACGGGCAGGTCGAGCTCGTCGTGGACGACCACGAGCCGGTGGGGATCGTCGATGCCGAAGCGGCGCACCAGCGGTGCCACCGCCTCACCCGAGGCGTTCATGTACGTCACGGGCTGGGCGAGCGCCACCCGGTGGGGGCCGATGCGCACCTCGTCCAGCAGGGCGCGCTCCCGCCCCTGGCGCAGGCGTCCGCCGTGGCGCTGCGCGAGCAGGTCCACGACCTCGAAGCCGACGTTGTGGCGGGTGGCGACGTACTGGGCACCCGGGTTGCCGAGGCCCACCACGAGCAGGTCGGCGGGCGTGCCGCGGCGGGGTTCCTCGCGGCGGTGCCGCCCCAGGGCTGCCATCGGGGTCGGTGCCGCCGGGGGCTAGTAGCTCTCGTCGATGGGCTCTTCGTCGTCGACGTCCTCGCCGCGGGCCCGCCGCTCCTCGCGGGCGGCCTGCTGCTGCAGGATGATCGTCGAACGGGTGGGGCTGCCCTGGGCGACGGCGAGGTCGGGGTCGACGTCGGTGGTGACGCCGTCGGGGAGCTGGATGTCGCCGGCCTTCAGCTGCGTGCCGATCTCGAGGTCGGAGACGTCCGCGTCGAGCTGGGTCGGGATGAAGCCCGGACGGGCGTTCACCGTCAGCGTGTAGAGGAGCTGGTCGATCATGCCCTTCTGGGCGTCGACCTTGGGTGCCGTGCCCACCAGGGTGATCGGGACATCGACGGACAGCGGCGCATCGCGGTCGATGAGCAGGAAGTCGACGTGGTCCACGGTGCGACGCACCGGGTCGCGCTGGAGCTCCTTGACGACCGAGAGGTTCGTCTCACCGTCGACATCCAGGTCGATGAGGGCGTTCAGGCCCGCATCGGTGGCGAGGGCCCTGCGCAGCTCGGCCCACTCGACGACGACCGACTTCGGCTCGCGTCCGAGGCCGTAGACGACACCGGGGATCTTCCCTTCGGCACGCAGCCGACGGGATGCGCGGCTGCCCTGGGGGCGGCCGGTGGCGACGGTCAGGGTGATGTCCATGACGGTTCGGTACTCCTGCGGGTGCGCCACGTTCCGGGGCGCGAAACAGACGGCGTCGGTGACGAGAACAGCCGACAACCCTACCGGGGCGATCGCCCGGAAGCGAACCGCGCCACACCCGGGACCTTCGGCCCTTGCGCCGCACCACGCGGTCGGCAAGATTCCCCACCATGTCGACCACGACCCAACCGACCTCGGATCTCCCCGCCACCTCCGACGACGTCGACCGCGGCTTCGGGATGGCCATCGTCATCGGTGCCGCGATCGGCATCGTGTTCTTCGTGGCCCTCATCGCGGTCGTGGTCAAGGTCATGTGGCCCGACCTCCCCACCGGCGGCGTCATCGCCGTCGCCCTGTGGACCGGCCTCTGGGCCGGGCTGTTCCTCGGTGGCACCATCACCGTGGGGCGCTGGTCGGCCAAGAACTTCCACTGACCGACCGCGCCGCGACCGGCGCACGAGCGAGCGCCGGTCGGTTCGGGACCGGGCTCAGGACTGGTTGGCGCCGCCGAAGATCTCGCTGACCGAGGTGTCCTCGAACACGGCGTCGATGGCATCGGCGATGATGCCCGCCACCGACAGCACCTCGATCTTGTCGATCTGCTTCTCGGGCGGCAGCGGCAAGGTGTTGGTCGTGACGACCTTGGCGATCACGGAGTTCTTGAGGCGGTCGATGGCCGGCCCGGAGAACACCCCGTGGGTGCACGCGACGTAGACCGAGGTGGCCCCGTGGTCCATGAGCTGCTCGGCTGCGGCCACGATCGTGCCACCGGTGTCGATCATGTCGTCGATGAGCACGCAGGTGCGTCCGTCGACCTCACCGACCACGTCGCGGGCCTCGACGGTGTTCTTGGCGCCCTTCACCCGGCGCTTGTGCACGATGGCCAGGTCGGCGCTGAGCTGGTTCGCGTAGCGCTCGGCGACCTTCACCCGGCCCGCGTCGGGCGACACCACGACGAGGTCGTCGCCCAGGCCGGCCATGTAGTCGCACAGCACCGGCATGGCCGTCAGGTGGTCGACCGGACCGTCGAAGAAGCCCTGGATCTGGCCGGAGTGCAGATCGACGCTGATGATCCGGGAGGCGCCCGCCACCTTGAACATGTTCGCCACGAGCTTGGCGGTGATGGGCTCACGCCCTTCGGACTTCCGGTCCTGACGGGCGTAGCCGTAGAAGGGGCAGACCACCGTGATGCGCTTGGCCGAGGCCCGCTGGGCGGCGTCGACCATGATCAGCTGCTCCATGAGCGCGTCGTTGAGCGACATGGTGTCGTTCGCGGTGTGGCTCTGGATGATGAACACGTCGGTCCCGCGCACCGACTCGTTGAAGCGGCAGTGCAGCTCGCCGTTGGCGAACACGCCCGGGTTGGCGTCGCCCAGCTGGACCCCGAGCGCGTCGGCGATCTCCTCGGCCAGGGGCAGGTTGGCCCGTCCCGACACCAGGTGCAGCCGCTTCTTGCTGACCAGCTCCATGACCCTTCCCTCCCGGAGCACGCTCAGGTACCCGGTTCGTCGCCCGCCGTCGCAGTGTAGAACGGCCCGGTCCTGGTGTCCGGCGGCACCGACGCCCCCGGCTCCAACACGGCGAAGGGCCCCACGACGGCCCGTGCACCGATCTCGGCATCGCGCCCGGAAGCCATCTCGACGACGGCGCCGGCACCCACGACGCAGTCGACGAGCCGGGTGTCGGGACCGAGCTCGGCCCCGGCGCCGACGACGCAGTGCCCCTGGAGCAGGGTGCCGGGGAACAGCGTGACGTCGCGCCCGATCTCCACCGTGGCATCGACGTAGGTGTGGCCGGGATCGAGCATGGTGACGCCCTGGCGGAGCAGGCGCTCGTTGGTGCGCCGACGCAGCTCCGCCTCGGCGGAGGCGAGCTGGAGGCGGTCGTTGACCCCCATCGACTCCCGGGGATCGCCCGACTCGTAGGACAGCACCCGGTACCCGGCGTCGTGGAGCACGCCCACGACGTCGGTCAGGTAGTACTCGCCCTGGGCGTTCTGCGGTTGGAGACGACGCAGCGCAGGGGCCAGAACGCTGCTGCGGAAGCAGTAGATCGACGTGTTGATCTCGTCGACGGCCCGTTCCTCGGGGCTGGCGTCGGTCTCCTCCACGATGCGCACGACCCGGTCGTCACGGCCCCGCACCACCCGTCCGTAGCCGGTGGGGTCGGGCATGCGGGCCGTCAGCACCGTGCAGGCGGCGTCGGAGGAGCGGTGCCGTTCAACCAGCGCGGCGATGGTGGAGGACCGCAGCAGCGGCGTGTCCCCCGGCAGGACGAGCAGATCACCGTCGGCCAGGTCGAGCTCGTCGTCGGGGAATCCCGTGAGGCCGACACCCACGGCATCGCCGGTCCCTCGCTGCACGTGCTGCTCGACGAACTCGAGCAGCAGGTCGGGCTCCTGCTCCTGGAGCTTCTTGGTCACCCGCTCGGCGCCGTGGCCCACGACGATGACCGCCCGGCGCACGGCGCAGTCACCGAGGGCGTCGAGCACGTACAGGAGCATGGCCCGCCCGCACAGCAGGTGCAGGGGCTTCGGGCGGTCGGACCGCATGCGGGTCCCTTCGCCGGCGGCCAACACGATGGCGGAGAGGGGACGATCGCTCACCCCTCCTTTCTAGCGCCCACTGCCCGCTAGGGTGGTCCCGTCCCCGCGGCCCGCCTCGGGGGCCCACCGATCGGGGGTGGTGTAATTGGCAACACGCGAGGTTTTGGTCCTCGTCTTAGGGGTTCGAGTCCTCTCCCCCGAGCCCGCGAGCACCCGGTTTCCCATCGGCGCCCCGGAGCGCTACTGTGCCCGCCGCCATGGGATCGCTGATCAAGAAACGCCGCAAGCGGATGCGCAAGAAGAAGCACAAGAAGATGCTGAAGCGCACCCGCTTCCAGCGGCGAGCCGCCGGCAAGTAACGCCGGCGCGCCCTACCGAGCTCCAACCGAACACCCGGGCCACGAGCGGCCTGCTTCGGCGTACCCCGTCGTCGGCCGGGCACGGCGGTGCGTCCCGCCGATCGGCGGTGGTTGTCGGGCTCACCCCGCCCATCCGGCCGGGGTCGTGCGCACCACCACCCGGCCGTCGCCGGGGAACGCACCGTCGACCCACCACGTCGAGCCGCTGCCGGCCAGGTGCGGCGTGACACCCGTGGCGTCGCCCAGCAGGCCGCGGTAGCGGGCCAGGTCGGGAGCCACCGCCAGGGCGGCCGGTTCGAGGTCGTTCGGGCCCTCGGCGGTGGGGCCTCCCAGCTCGTCCCAGGCCCGGTAGACCGCCGGTGTCGAGCAACCGAAGGGCGGCGTCAGCAGCGTCAGGGTCGCGGGCTCGAACGGGAGCGGTTCGACGATCTCACCGATCCCCCGTACCCGCGCCCGGCCGCCGATCAGGCAGAACGGGATGTCCGCGCCGAGGCGTGACGCCGCCGCGAGGTCCTCGACGTGGGCCCAGCGCAGGACGGCGGCGGCGTCGGCCGAGCCGCCGCCCAGCCCCGCGCCGGCCGGGATGCGCTTGTGGAGCCGCACCGCCGCCGTGCGACCGGCGAGGCGCAGGGCGCGACGCACGAGGTTGTCGTCGCTGGCGGGAACGGCCGACACCGCCCCGCCTTCCACCAGCTCCAATCCGTCGCCGTCGCGGACCTCGAGCTCGTCGGCGAGGTCGAGGGTGACCATCTCGGCGTCGATGAGGTGGAAGCCGTCGGCGCGCACCCCCGTCACCCGCAGCGAACGGGTCAGCTTGGCCGGCGCGACGAGACGGACCACGGCCGGCATGCTACGGCCCGGTGCCGCCACCGGCGGCCACCGCCGCCTCCGCGAGACGTCCCCAGGCCTCGATGCCCAACTGCTCCGGACGGGCCTCGGGGGCCACTCCCGCGGCGGCGAACACCCCCGCGTCGACGCGGTCGGCCAGCGAGCGGCGCAGCATCTTGCGGCGCTGCCGGAACGCCGTGTCCACCAGGTCGAACAGCACCGATCGATCGACGGCGACGGCGGGGTCCGGACGTCGTCGGATGTCGACCAGCACCGACTCGACGCGGGGCCGGGGCACGAACACCGTGGCCGGGACGTGTCCCACCACCCGCGCGACCGCCCAGTAGGCCACCTTCACCGAGGGGATGCCGTAGGCACCCGAACCGGGGCCGGCGGCCAACCGCTCGCCGACCTCGCGTTGGACCATGACCAGCATGCGGTCGAGCACGGGTACGTCCCGCAGCAGGTCGAGCACCAGCGGCGCGGCGATGTTGTAGGGCAGGTTGGCCACCAGCACCCACCGATCGTGGCCGGCCAACACGTCGTGCCAGTCGAGGGTCAGGGCATCGCCGGCGACGACCCGGGCGCCGAGCGGTTCGACGAGCTCGCGCAGCACCGGGAGCAGCCGCCGGTCCAGCTCGACCGCGGTGACCGCGGCGCCGGCCTCGAGCAGGGCCAGGGTGAGCGAGCCCACGCCGGCCCCGATCTCCACCACGGGCTGACCCGGCGGCAGCTCGGCCAGGCGCACGATGCGTCGCACGGTGTTGGGGTCGGCGACGAAGTTCTGGCCCAGCGCCCTGCTGGGCTCCAGGCCGTGGGCCTCGAGCAGGGCCCGCACCTGTTGGAGGCTGTGGGTCACGGCCACCCCGGTGCGCTCACGGCAGGCCGAGCCGCGCTGCGCAGACCGGCCAGGCCCGGTAGGACCCACCGTTGGCGGCTCGGACCCGTTCGGCCACGACGACCTGCTGGGTGGGGGACGCCCAGTAGGCGTGGACCGCGAACTGCGTGCCCCCCATGGCCTGCCAGGTGGCGGGCGAGAACTGCAGACCGCCCTCGAAGCCGCCGCTCTGCGCCGTCCAGTTCCCGCCCGACTCGCAAGCCGCCAGGGCCTGCCACACGCCAGGGGCCGACGCGGTGAGCACCCCCGCCGGCGCCGGCGCCCGTGTGGAGGCGGGCGCGGTGGGGGGCGAGGTCGGGCTCGTGGTGGCCGGCACGCGGGCGCTGGTCGGGGGGCTCCACGTGGTAGGCAGAGGGCTCGACGTGGTGGGCGCCGTCGGGGTGGGCGCCGTCGTGGCCGGCGCCGACGTCGACGACGGGCCGGAGCCACCGAGGGGCATGGTCACCGGTTCGGCGACCGGCGTGGCGTCGCCGCCCCGGATCGGCGCCACGGCCGTCGTGCGCATCGGGGGTGCGGGGTCCGAGCCCGCCGAGGACGGGCCGGCGAGCCCGGCCGAGAGGCAGGCCACCGCCACGGCGAAGGCCAGCACCACCAACGGCGCACGCGCCCGTTGGACGGCGCGGACCGCCCGGGCGGCGAGGGCGGCGAGGGCCGGGTCGATCGATCCGGGCGACCAGATCCGGTACGAGCGCAGGCCGTGACCGGGCCAGGGCGTCGATACGTGGTGCGGGACGGCTGCCAAGGCCACCCTCCGATGACGACTTCACCCCGACCGTAGGGAGGGCGTCACCCGAACGCAACCCGCACCGGTCCGTTCGTCATGGGGACCTCCGACCCTTCGGCCGCCTCAGGCCGACGGAGCGTCGGTGGGGAACCGGTACAGCCCGCTGGCGTTGGCCCAGGTGGCCGCGGCGACGGCGTCGACGTCCAGGCCCTTGCGGGCGGCCACGGCCGCCCCGACCACGGCGACCAGGGCCGGCCTGTTGCGCCTGCCCCGGTGGGGCACGGGAGCCAGGTACGGCGAGTCGGTCTCCACCAGCAGCCGGTCCAACGGGCACAGGCGGGCGGCGTCGTGCAGGTCGGTGGCCGAGGGGAAGGTCACGATGCCGCTGAAGGACAGGTGGATGCCCCGGTCCAGGCCCCACCGCGCCTCGTCGGGGCC